>CAZKQE010000120.1:0-8173 GCA_964554725.1 uncultured bacterium | reverse complement strand
CAGCTTGCGCCGCACCTCCGCCGCGCGGCGTTCGCTCGCTTCGACCCGGGTGCCGTCCTTGAGGCGCAGCACCAGCACGCCGTCCTCGCCGCCGTAGGACTCGATCGCGTCGATGTTCACCAGTGCGGCGCGGTGCGCGCGCACGAACTGGCCGGGCGGGAGCCGTCCCTCCAGCTCCTGCAGCGTGTAGTCCACCAGGTACTCGCGGCCCTCGGCGCATGCGAGCACGACGCGGTCGCGCGAGACGATGCGGGCGACCTGGTCCAGGTCCAGCAGCCGTACCTCGCGCCGGTAACGCACCGGCAGCCGGCGCAGCGGCTCCAGCCCCTGGCGCACCTCGGGGCTCGCCAGCACCGAGCGCACCGCCGCCTCCTGCCGGCCGGCGCGCTTGCCCGAGCGCAGCTCGAGCCCGGCGCGCCGCACCGCCTCGGCCAGCCGCTCGCGCCGGATCGGCTTCAGCAGGTAGTCGAGCGCCGCCACCTCGAACGCCTCGACCGCGTGCTGGTCGTAGGCGGTGACGAACACGACCACCGGCGCGCCCTCGCCGGTCAGGTGCCGGGCCACCTCGAGGCCCGAGAGGTCGGGCATCTGGATGTCGAGGAACACGACGTCCGGCTTCAGTCGCGCGACCAGCGCCAGCGCCTCGCCGCCGCCCTTCGCCTCGCCCACGATCTCGACCTCGCCCAGCTCGCGCAGCAGCCGCTCCAGGAACTGCCGCGCGCGCGGCTCGTCGTCGGCGATCACCGCGCGCAGGCGGCGGCCGCCGTCGGCGGCGCCGCGTCCCGGCGCGCCCTCGGGCGCATGGCGGCGCGGGGACCTCATCGCCGCGCCACCGCGGACTCGCGCCAGCGCAGGGTCACCGCGTAGCCGCCGCCCTCGCGCGGGCCCGCCTCCATGTGCGCCTGCTCGCCCGCGAACCGGCGCACGCGCTGACGCAGGTTCTCGAGCCCCACCCCGAGCCCGTGCGCGCCGTTCCCCGCGGCGGTGCCGTCGTCGCCGAACGTCACCGTGAGCCAGCCGTCGTCGCGCGCGGCGTCGAGGGTCAGGCACAGCCCCTTCGCCCCCGGCGCCAGCCCGTGCTTGAGGCTGTTCTCGACCAGCGGCTGGAGCAGCAGCGGCGGCACGGTGGCCGACAGCAGCTCGCGCGGGCCCCGGTAGCGGAATCCCAGCTCGCCCTCGTACCGTTCGCGGGCGACCCCGAGGTAGTCCTCGACGAACGCGATCTCGTCCGCGAGCAGGGCGACCGAGCGCCCACCCGCCTCGACCGTGTAGCGCAGCATGTCCGCCAGCCGCTCGGTGAAGCGCTGGGCGGCGCGCGGGTCGGTCTCGGTCAGGTAGGAGAGCGCGTTCAGGGCGTTGAACAGGAAGTGCGGCTGCACCTGGGCGTGGAGCGCCCGCAGCTCGGCGCGGGTGGCGGCCTCGCGCAGCTCGACCGCCCGCCGCTCGGCGGCGGCGCGCTCCTCGGCGAGCGCCAGGTTCTCGAGCCGGATGCCGGCCTGGGTGAGCAGGTTGTCCACCGCGCCCGCCGCGTGCTCGGGCAGCTCCTCGCCGGCTGCGAGTCGCGGCGGCCCCGCCTCGGGCCACTCGAGCGCCACCGGACGGCCGAGCCGCTCGGTGAGCGCCGCCTCGACCGCGGCGCGCGCGTCGTCGCGGTCGAGCGCCTGGAGCAGCTCGTGGCCCGCCCGGTCGAGCGCCGCGCGCAGCGCCATCGGGTCGCGGCGGAACAGGCGGTCGAGCGCCCGCTGCAGCCGCGACCGCAGCGGCGCGAACAGGAACGCCACCACGAGTGCCGCGGCGACGTTGATGATCAGCGCCTGCTCGCCGGTGATCGCCGCGAACCGGCGCTGACCGACCAGCACGATGACGATGTAGAGCCCCGCGACCACGCCCGAGAGCAGCGCGTACGGCAGGCCGCGCTCGAGCAGCCGGCGCGGGTCGAACACCGGGTCGCGCGCGATCAGGAACGCCATGATGATGGGCGTGAACAGCACGCCGATGCCGACCACGGTGAGCGCCACCCGGTAGAACGGGAACTGGAGCAGGGTCGAGAACGCCTCGCTCTCGAACGCCCACGAGGTGGCGGCCCCGAGCAGCAGGAGCAGCGCCACCAGCATCGCCAGGCCGCGCTGGCTGCGGGTCGGATGCCAGTCGTCGTGCCCGGCGCGGCCGTAGCGCTCGACCAGCGAGACCACGCCGACGATCGTCGCCACGGTCTGGAACACGCTGAACTGCGGCAGCGAGATGCGCCCCTGGGTGAGGATCTGGCCCACGAAGTAGAGCGGCGCCACGTACCCGGCGGCGACCACCCACGACCACCCGCTGCGCCAGAAGCGGCCGGCCGCGGCGCGCGCGCGCGGGAACACCGCCATGAAGTGGATGAACGTGGCGGGTGTCCAGCAGATGAGCCAGCCGTAGAGCGTCAGGTAGTGGCGCAGCAGCCCGGCCGGCTCGGTCTCGGGATAGCGGTAGATCTCGTGCACCACCGCCACCGCCTGGGCGTTGGCGAACAGCAGGAACACCCACGCGGTGCCGAGATCGGGCCGCCGCCACACGAGCACGAACGCCACCAGCGGTGCGGCGACCAGGCCGGCGAGCGGCACCAGCAGCACCCGCAGCCGCTGCCAGGTCGTCAGGCTGACCGGCGGCATCACCGCCCGCAGGCGGCGGTTGCCGCGCTCGTACTCGAGCGTGAACGCCTCGCGCGGGAGCGGCGTGCGCGGCGCCGAGGGCCCGAGCCGGGGCGGCCCCAGCCGCTCGCCGTCCGCCGAGATCAGGAGGTCGCCCGGCCGCAGCACCCCCTGCGCGGGCGGGCCGATCACCTGGTCCACACGCGGGAGTTGTCGCGCGGCGTCGAGCCCGAGCCCGACGCCGAGGCGCGGATAGGGCGTGTGGGTCAGCAGGCGGGGGGTCGCGAACGCGAGGGCGAGCGCCACCCCCGCGACCGCCAGCGCGCGGCGGACGCGATGATCCGGATTCACGTCGGGACTCTCCCACACGGCATGGAGCCCGCTCAACCGGGCGGACGGGGGCCACCCCGGTGCGTGGCCCGACCGACGAGCATAGGGGCGGGGCCGGCGGCGACGGGCGCCGGCGCGACCGGCGCGGCAGACGGGCGACGAGCGCGGCGGGACGGCCACGCCCCGGCGCGTCCGCACCGTCACCCTGCGCCGTCGGGGACCCGGGGACACGTCCGTCGGCCCCGCGGCCGCAGCGGGCGCGCGGCGTGTCAAGAGCGTGTCCGGTACCGAAATTGCAGTGTGAGGCCGGTGCCGCGCTGGCCTATACTCCGTCGCTGCTCCGCCGCGCGGGAGCCCGGCTGCGAACCCGGCCCGCCCAACCCACCCTCACGGAGGTCCGTCCTTGAAGCTCCCTCTTCCGCTCGCCCTGGTCCTCGCCCTGGCGGTCGCGCATCCGGCCGGCGCCCAGCCCGCCCCCGCGAAGCCCGCGGGGCCGCAGCGCCTCGACGGCATCGCCGCCGTGGTCAACAACCAGGTCGTGCTCCAGAGCGACGTCGAGGAGCAGCTCTACCTGTTCCTGATGAGCGCCGAGGCCGACGACGTGGACTCGGCCACCGTGGACACGCTGCGCAGCCAGATCCTCGACCGCCTGATCGACGAGCGCCTGATCCTCGGCGAGGCCACCCGCCAGGGGATCACGGTCACCGAGAGCGAGGTCGCCCGGCAGGCGCAGGAGGCGCTCAAGGAGGCGAAGGCCCGCTACGAGACGCCGGCCGCCTACCAGGAGGCGCTGCGCAAGGAGAACCTCACCGAGGAGAAGCTGCTCCAGAAGTTCCAGGAGGAGGCGCAGCGGGCCGCGATCGTCCAGCGGGTGGTGGCGAAGCAGATCTCCCGCCGGCGGCCCTCGCAGGCCGAAGCCGAGGCCTTCTTCCAGGCGAACCGCGGCAAGTTCCCGAAGGCGCCGGCCGAGCTGAGGCTGTCGGTCATCCAGATCCCGGCCACCGCCGACTCGGTCGCCGACCGGCAGGGCCGCGTCCGCGCCGAGGCGGCGCGCAAGCGCATCCTCGCCGGCGAGAAGTTCGCCAAGGTCGCGCTCGACGTGTCGGACGACGAGACCTCGTCGCGCTCGGGCGGCGACCTCGGCTACCTCGCGCGCGGCGGCATGGACCCGGCGTTCGAGGAGGCGGTGTTCTCACGCAAGCTGAACACCGTGGGCGAGCCGGTGCGCACGGTCTACGGCTGGCATGTGCTCGAGGTGCTCGACCGCGACACGGTGAAGACCGCGGCCGGCCGCGACAGCCTCGACCGTCAGGGGCGCCCGCAGCTCGAGGCCCACATCCGCCACATCCTGATCCGGGTGCCGCTCACCGAGGCCGACATCGAGCGCGCCCGCGCCCTTGCCGCCCGGGTGCGGGCCGAAGCGGTCGCGGGCAAGGACTTCGGCGAGCTGGCGCGGCGGTACAGCCGCTACTCGGGGCCCCAGGGCACCGACGGCGACATCGGCTTCCTGCCCATGAACTCGCTCCAGCCCAACATCCGCGCCGGACTCGACTCGCTCAAGGTCGGCGGCATCAGCGAGGTGCTCATCAACCCGGCGGGCTTCAACATCTTCCGGATCACCGAGCGCAAGGCCGAGCGCGAGTACGCGCTCGAGGAGATCCGGAACGAACTGCCCGCGGCGGTGGCCGACATCCAGTTCCGCGAGAAGCTCGAGGAGTGGGTGAAGAGCCTGCGGGCGAAGGCGCACATCCGGATCAACAAGCCCTGACGGCATTGAGCCCTCCCTGCGGGCTCTGTTAACGTCGCGCGGATGATCACCTTCGATCAGGTCACGGTGCGCTACGGCGAGCGGGTGGCGCTCGACGCCGTCGCGTGGCGCATGCGCGAGGGCGAGAGCGTCGTGTTCCTCGGTCCCAACGGGGCGGGGAAGACCACGGTGCTGCGCCTCATCACCCACGAGGCCCAGCCGACCGCGGGCTCCGTCACCGTCGGCACCTTCACCGGCGGCCGCCTGCCGCGCGCCCACCGGGCGCTCCTGCGCCGCACGCTGGGGATCGTCTACGAGGACTTCCGGCTGCTGAACGACCGCTCGGTGTATGAGAACGTGGCGCTCCCGGTGCGGGTCGCGGGCAAGTTCGCCGACGAGGACGTCGAGCCGCGGGTGATGTTCGCGCTCGAGGAGGTGGGGCTCCAGGGCAAGCAGGACGCGTTCCCGGCCGAGCTGTCGGCCGGCGAGCGCCAGAAGGCGGCGATCGCGCGCGCGATCGTGAACCGCCCGGCGGT
The DNA here is from genome assembly GCA_964554725.1 of uncultured bacterium. GTDB lineage: Bacteria > Eisenbacteria > RBG-16-71-46 > RBG-16-71-46 > RBG-16-71-46 > WS-11. The sequence goes on along the minus strand of CAZKQE010000120.1, from coordinate 2,933 downwards.
GGTGCTCGCCGACGAGCCGACCGGCGCCCTCGAGCGGAAGAGCGCCGAGGAGGTGCTGACCCTGCTCCGCCGCATCCACTCCGAGGGCGCCGCGCTGCTGCTGGTCACCACCCGCCAGGAGGTCGCCGACGCGCTGCCCGGCCGGGTGCTGCGGCTCGAGGCGGGCCGCATCGTCGCCGGCGACACCGCCATGCCCCCCGCCCCCGCGCCGCCGCCGCCCGGCACGCTGGCGGCGCTGGGCTGGGCGCCCGAGAACGGCGAGGCCGCGGCCGCGGCCGCCCGGACCGACCCCGGAAGCGGGAGCTGACGATGCACGCCTACTACATCCGCGAGGCCGCCCGCTCCGTGCGCCAGCACCGCGGCGTCACCTACGCCGCGATCGTGGTGCTCACCGCCGCCCTGGCACTCACCGGCGTGTTCCTGCTCCTCACCCACAACGCCCAGACCGCGCTCGCGCTGGTCGGCGACCGGCGCGAGATGATCGTCTACCTGCGCGACGAGGTCTCCGACTCGCAGCGCGACCTGCTCATGGGCAAGCTGCACGACCTCTACGGCAGCGTCACCTACGTCACGAAGGCGCAGGCGTGGGAGGAGATGCGCCAGCAGGTGGGCGACCCCTCGCTGCTCGAGGCGGTGCAGGACAACCCGCTGCCGGCCTCGCTGCGGATCCGGCTCAAGCCCGCCCTGCTCGCCCCCGACGCGATGGAGGCGGCGGCGAAGCAGGTGGCCGCGTTCCCCGAGGTCGAGGACGTGCGCTACGGCGCCGAGTGGGTGCGGCGCCTGGACGAGCTGGGCGTCGGGCTGCGGCTCGGGACGCTGGTGATCGGGCTGCTGGTCGCGCTCGCGGTGGTGTTCGTGCTCCACAACACGATCCGCCTCACCGTGCTCGCCCGCCGCCAGCAGGTCGAGGTGATGAGCCGGCTCGGCGCCACGGACGGGTTCATCGCCTGGCCGTTCGTGCTCGAGGCGATGTTCGAGGCGGCCCTGTCGGCGCTGCTCGCGCTCGCCGCGGTGTTCGCCCTGCAGCAGGCGCGCGCCCCGCCGCGGGTAGGCCTCCAGGTCCAGCCGCCGCAGGGGGGGGCCGCCGTCAAAGCCTCCGCCGTCGCGCTGGCGTGGTTCGCCGCGTGGCTCGCGCTCTCGCGGGTACTGCGCGCGATCGGGCCCTGATGGGCGGGCGGCGGCGGCTGGCCCTCGTTACCCTGGCCGGGCTCCTGCTGCCGGCGGCCGGCCTGGCGCAGGACAGCCTCGAGGCCAAGCGGCGCGAGCTGGAGACGATCCAGCGCCAGGCGCGCGAGAACCGCGCCGCCGCCCAGGCGCTCAAGGGCAAGGAGACGCAGGCGCTGGGACAGCTCCGGCGCACGGACCGCGAGCTGCGCAGCACCCGCGCGCGGCTGCAGAACCTCTCGCGCCGGCGGCGCAACCTCGGCCAGCAGCTCGAGGTGACCCGCGACGACCTGCAGCGCAGCATCCAGTCGCTGGGTGGCGCCCGCGAGCGGCTGCGGCGCCGCCTGCGCAGCCTCTACAAGATGGGTCCCGCCCCCGAGCTCGAGGTGATCCTCTCCCACCAGTCGTTCGCGCAGCTGCTCGCGCGCTGGGACTTCCTGCTCATGGTGGCCGAGCAGGACCGCCAGCTGGTCGAGGAGGTGCGCGAGCGCAAGGAGCGGGTCGAGCTGCTCGAGACCCGCCTGCAGGGGCACCTGGGCCAGATCGAGCGCACGACCCGCCAGACGACCAGCGAGAACCAGCGGCTGGCGAAGCTGCGCGAGCAGCGCGCCGGCCAGGTGCAGAGCATCCAGACCCAGCGCCAGAACTACGAGGCGGCCGCCGCCGAGCTGGAACGCTCGGCGCGCGCGCTCCAGCGCCTGCTGGTCCAGCTCGAGCAGCGGCGCAAGAGCCGCGAGGCGCAGCGGCGCGAGGAAGGGCGGCCCGCCCAGCCCTACAGCGGCGAGTTCGCGCGCGGCGAGGGCGCGCTCGACTGGCCGGTGCGCGGACCGGTCGTGGGCCGCTTCGGGGTCGAGACCCACCCGCGCTTCGGCACCAAGATCAACAACAACGGCCTCGACATCTCGGCGGCGATCGGCACCCCGGTGCAGGCGGTGGCGCGCGGCACCGTCGAGTACACGAGCGACGACTTCGCCTCTTACGGACCGATCGTCATCCTCAACCACGGCGACGGGTACTTCACGCTCTACGCCCACCTGTCGGAGATCCTGGTGAGCGTGGGCCAGCAGATCACGCCGGGCCAGATCATCGGCCGGGTCGGCGACACGGGCTCGCTCAAGGGCGCGATGCTCCACTTCGAGGTGCGCCAGGGCGGCACCGCGCTGAATCCCGAGAGCTGGCTCCGCTGAAGCGCGGGCGGCTCGCCACCGGGCTCGCGGTCGCCCTCGCCGCCCTGTTCGCGGCGGCGCTGCTCGCGGTCGCCCTCGGCCCGCACCGGATCGGCGACTACTCGACCGAGACCGACTTCTACGGCGCCTACGCCGAGGGCGCGCGGATGATCCAGCAGGGCCGCTTCGACCCCGCCCGCTACGGCGTGGTGGGGCCGGGGTACGAGCTGGCGCTGGCGCTGGCGGGAGCGGTCGCCCGCGACCTGTTCCTCGCCGCCGAGCTGCTCTCGGTCGCCGCGATGACGGCGACCCTGCTGCTCTGGTTCGCGCTCCTCCGCCGCCGGCTCGACGCGCGGCTGGCCCTGATCGCGGCGGCGTTCCTGGCCGCGAACCCCCACGTCTTCCGCTTCGGCTACACCGCCTCGACCGACGCGCTGGCGCTCGCCCTGCAGGCGCTCGCACTCTACCTGCTGCTCGCGCGCGCCGGCCGCCGCACGGCGGCGCTCGCCGGGCTGGTCGCGGCCGCCGCGTTCCTCACCCGCTACACGGCGGTGGTCCTGCTGCCGGTCGGCGTGATCGCGGCGTGGGCGGGCGGCCGCCCGG
>CAZKQE010000119.1:0-8226 GCA_964554725.1 uncultured bacterium | reverse complement strand
GTTCATGAGCCGGAGGTCGCCGGCGATCTTCATCAGGCTCGCGGCGACGGCGTTGAGCGCCCCGCCCGCCCACACGGCGGCGTCCTGGGAGCCCTGCGCCTCGAAGTGGTTCGGCGCCTCGACGTACGGGAGGCCGTCCTCCTTCGCCAGCCGCGCGGCGACCCGACGGGCGAACTCCGGGTGGGTGTTGAGCCCGGTCCCGACCGCCGTGCCGCCGAGCGCCAGCTCGCACAGGTCGGGCATCGTCGCCTTCACCCGGGCGATCCCGTGCTCGACCATCGACGCGTAGCCGCCGAACTCCTGGCCGAGCCGGATGGGGGTGGCGTCCATCATGTGGGTGCGGCCGCTCTTGATGACCCCGTCGAAGGCGACCGCCTTCGCCGCCAGCGCCGCCCGCAGGTGCTCGAGCGCGGGCAGCAGCTCGCGGTGGATCGCCGCCGCCGCCGCCACGTGGAGCGCGGTCGGGATCACGTCGTTGCTGCTCTGCCCGAGGTTGACGTGATCGTTCGGGTGGATCCGGTCCTTCCCGAGGAGCTGGGTCGCGCGGGTGGCGATGACCTCGTTGGCGTTCATGTTCGTGCTGGTGCCGCTGCCGGTCTGGAACACGTCGATCGGGAACTCGGCGTCCCAGCGGCCGTCGGCGACCTCGCCCGCCGCCCGCCCGATCGCCTCCGCCACCGCCGCCGGGAGCAGCCCGAGCTCGTGGTTGACCGCCGCCGCGGCCCGCTTGATCCGGCCGAGCGCGTGGAGGAACTCCGGCGGCATCGGCTGCCCCGAGACCGGGAAGTTCTCGACCGCGCGCTGGGTCTGCGCCCCGTAGAGGGCCGCCGCCGGCACCTTCATCTCCCCCATCGTGTCCTTCTCCACGCGGTGCTCCGCCATCACACGCCCCTCTCCACGCCCGTCCCGTTCAGGTGCTCGAACCCGCACAGCTCGACCCGGTGGTCGTCCGGGTCGCTGAAGTAGATGGAATCCGCCTGCCAGCTCGCGAAGGTCACCGGACCCTCGACCGCGACCCCGAGTGCTTCGAGCCGTGCTTTCTCCGCCGGGATCGCCGCGCGCGCGACGGCGATCGCGAAGTGCGCCGGGCCCCCGCAGTGGGCGGCCCCGTAGCTCAGGGGCCGGCTCGTGAGCCCGAGACGCGGCAGCGAACCCGGCGCGCCGGTCCACAGCCACGCCCAGTCGCGCCCCGGCTCCCCCTCGACCGCGAGGCCGACCACGTCGCGGTAGAAGGCGACCGCGCGCGGGACGTCCCGCACCCTGAGGATCAGCTCCGAGAGCCCGCCGCGGGAGGCCGGCGGCGGACCGTCCGGCGCGCTCATGCGTGGGGTCCCCTCCCGCGTCCCGCCCGGCGCGGGCCGGGACGCACGGCGCATCCTACCCCACCACCGCCGGCGTCCGCACGCACGCCCGCCGGCGCGCTCAGGACGCCGGCGCCGCGCCCGCGGGGCGGTGACGGAACACGAGGGCGAAGTAGACCACTCCCGCCACCCCGATCGCCGTCGCGAGCCAGAACGGCGCGTGCGGGGCGCGCGCCCACAGCAGCCCGCCGGCGAGGCCGGCGGGGATGATCAGCACGCTGCGCGCCAGGTAGTAGGCGCCGACGGTCTGGGCCCGCGCGTCCTCGGGGGCCGCGTCCACGATCATCGCCTTGCGCGCCGGCTCGCCCAGCTCGCGCAGGCCGGCGAACACGAAGGCGACGGTGAGGCCGGTGAAGTCGTCCGCGAGGCCGACCGTGAACGGGAACAGGGCGAACATCGAGAAGGTGACGATGACGGGCAGCCGGGGCCCGAAGCGCTCGGCCAGCCAGGCGCCGGGGAAGTACGAGGCGATCGAGACCGCGTACTGGAGGCCGATCCATCCGCCGTAGCGCATGGGGCCCGCGTGCAGGTGCTCGAGCGCGTACACCACGACGAACACCTCGGTCATGCTCTCGGCGGCCCGCGCCAGCACGTCGGCCACCAGCAGCCGCCGCAGCGGACGCGGCGCCCGCGACCACAGCGCCCGCAGCCCGTGCGCGCGCGAGGCCGCCGCCTGCACGGGCGGGACGTAGTACTTGTTCTGGAACCACAGCGTGACGACCGCCAGCATGATCGAGATCGAGAACCCGAGCCGCAGCCCGTCCCGCAGCCCGAGCCGCTCGACCAGCAGGCCACCCAGCGTCGGGGCGAACACGATCGGCACCCGGCGCAGCACGCTCTGGATCATGAACCCGCGGGCGCGGCGGCCCGAGGGCAGGCTCTCGGCGACCAGCGCGAACATCGCCGGCGAGGCGAGGCTCCCCCAGGCGGTGGCGAACAGCAGCCCGAGGAACATCCACTCCCACGACGGCGACACCCAGTAGGCGAGGTAGCCGAGCCCGGCGATCGCGGTGAACAGCAGCAGCGCGCGCTGGCTGCCGTAGCGGTCGCTCAGCGCCCCGCCCGGATACTGGAGCGCGGCGTCGAGGAAGTCCTTCGAGGAGCCCCACAGTCCGATCGCCACCGCCGGGGCGCCGAGCGCGACCAGGTAGACGGGCAGGAACCGGGTCCAGAGCTGTTCGCCCGCGATCAGGGCGAACACCGCCACCGACATGATGAGGACGTTGCGGGTCCCGCTCATTCGCCGCCGTCGGGCAGGAGCTCGTAGCGGCTGACGATCTCGACCGATGGGGCGAGGGTCGCGTGGACGGTGCAGTACTTCGTGTCGCTGAGCCGGATCGCCTCCTCGACCGCGGCCGGGCTCAGGTCGCGCCCGCGCAGGCGGTGCAGGACCTCGATGCGGGTGAACCGGCGCGGGTGATCGTCGCGCCGCTCGCCGGTGAGGACGATCTCGTAGCCGGTGACCTGCTGGCGCTTCTTGCGCAGGATGCCGATGACGTCCATGCCGCCGCAGCCGCCGAGCGCCGCGAGCAGCGTCATCACGGGACTCGGCCCGGCGGGCTCCGGGGCGCTGTCCATCACCAGCCGCGTCCCGTTCTCGAACCGCGCCTCGAACACGTGCGCGGGACCCGCGACCGTCGTCAGCACCACGCGCGCGGTGTTCGCCATGCCGCCTCCGGAGCGCCTACGCGGCGCCGGTGATGGACTCGTCCGGCGGGTCGCGCCGCGGCGCGCCGAGCGACAGGTTCAGCTCCTCGTCCGACAGCACCTGCCGCCGGTTGAGGATCTGCGAGGAATCGTGATCGAACATCAGGTGGGTCAGGTGGTCGAGACCGACCTCGATCTGCTTGCGCAGCCCGACCATCTTGATCAGGTAGGCGGCCGCCCACAGCAGCCACGCCAGGCGCCCCGAGAGCGGGATGCCGAACAGCTCGACGACCGAGCTGTGCTTGCCCAGCGAGATGATGTAGCCGGCGTCCCGGAAGGCGAACGGCCGCGCCGGCCTCCCGGTCGCCTGCCGCACCAGGGCCTCGCCCACGTGGCTCCCCATGACGACCGCGGTCTGCGAGAGGCGCGGCTGATGGCTGCCGTCGGGCCGTGGCGACGCCGCGCAGTCGCCGACGACGTACACGTCCTCGAGCGGCGTCCCGTCCGGGCCGAGCGCGCGCAGGTGCTCGTCCACGCGCACGCGGCCGTCCGCGAGGTGCTGCACCGGCAGCGCCTGCACCAGCTCCGGGGCGCGCACCCCGGCGGTCCACAGCAGCGTGAACGCCGGCACCTCGCCCCCGCCGGCGAGCCGCAGCCGCTTGGGGGTCACCGCCGCCACCGGCGAGCGCAGCAGCACCCGCACCCCGCGGCCTTCGAGGAAGCGGTGGACGTAACGCGAGTGGTCCGGCCGGGCGGTGCTGACCACCCGGTCCCCGGCCTCGATCAGCGTCACCGTGAGGTCGGAGGCCCGCAGGCTGGGATAGCGGGGCAGCAGCGTGTCCCGCGCCATCTCCATCAGCTCGGCGGCCACCTCCACGCCGGTGACCCCGCCGCCCACGATCGCGAACGAGAGCAGCCGCGCGCGCTGGCCGGCGGTCTCCGCCTGCTCCGCCATCTCGAACAGCTCGACCACCCGTGCCCGCAGCGTCATCGCGTCGACGATGGTCTTGAACGGCAGCGTGTGCTCGCGGGCGCCCGGCACCCCGTAGTAGTCGGTGACGCTGCCGAGGGCGATCACCAGCGTGTCGAACGGCGCGACCAGGTTGTTGTGGAGCCCCACTTCGCGGCGTTCGAGGTCGATGCGGGTGGCCTTGTTCTTGAGGAAGCGGATGCGGCGGTGGCGCGCCATCTCGCGCAGCGGGTAGACGATGTGGCGCGTCTCGACCGCGCCGACGGCGACCGCCGGCAGCAGCGGGTTGAACTGGAAGAAGTTCTCCTTGTCGATCAGCGTGGTGTCCCAGTACTCGCGCGCGGAGCGCGAGCGCCCCAGCGCGCGGGCGACGTCGAGCCCGCCGAAACCGCCGCCCAGGATCAGGAGCCGCCTGCCCGCCATGGCCGGGGAGGGTATCACGGCGGCCGCGCGGGCGGCCGCCCGCCGCGCGGGCCTCTGTTACGCTGCCCGCATGCCCGCGATCTCGGTGCTGCTGCCGGTGCGCGACGCGGCGCCGTGGCTCGCGGCCTCGCTCGCCTCGCTGTGGCGTCAGTCGTTCCGCGACTTCGAGGTGATCGCGGTGGACGACGGTTCGACCGACCCCTCGCCGGAGATCCTGCTGCGGGCGGCCGCCCGCGAACCGCGGCTGCGGGTCCTCCGCGCCGGGCGCGTCGGGCTGCCGGCCGCGCTCAACCTCGCGCTCGCCCACGCGCGCGCGGCGCTGATCGCGCGCCACGACGCCGACGACCTGTCCCACCGGCACCGGCTGGCGCTCCAGCGCGCGCACCTCGCCGCCCACCGGGACGCGGCCGTGGTCGGCTGCCGCCTGCGCCTGTTCCCCTCGGCGACCGCCGGCATGCGCCGCTGGGCCCTGTGGCACAACGGGTTGCTGACCCACGAGGCGATGGCCGGCGAGGCGCTCATCGACAGCCCGCTGGCGCACGGAACCGCCCTGCTCCGTCGCGCCGCGCTCGAGGGGGCGGGCGGCTGGCGTGAGCGCGGCTGGCCCGAGGACCTCGACCTGTGGCTGCGTCTGCTCGAGGGCGGCCACCGCTTCGCCAAGCTCCCCCGCGTCCTCTACGCCTGGCGCCAGCACGCGGGGAGCGCGACCCGCCGCGACCCGCGCTACCGCCGCGAGCGTTTCCACGCGCTGCGCTGCGAGATGCTCCACCGTTCCCTGCTGCGCGACGCGCGCGCGCTGACGCTGGTCGGCGTCGGAGACAGCCTCGAGACCTGGCGCCGGCGGCTCGCCTCCGGCGCCGCCCGCGTGCGGGCGGTGGCGGCCGCCCGTCCGGACCCCCGCGTGCTGGCGACGCTGGCGCCGCCCGTGGTCCTGGTGTTCGGCGCCGCGCCGGCGCGGCGGCGCTGGCGCGAGGCGCTCTCCGCCCGGGGCTTTGTGGAAGGGCGCGCTTTCGTATTCGTGGCCTGAGTATCAGTCCCATGGCCCCCGGCGGCCCCCTTTACAGAACCGCGGGGCCGGGACTATGCTTCCGGTCGCGGATACGCATCCTGCTCGCGAGGCCTCCGATCGTGGCCATCGCCTCCCCCCCTGTGATGGACCCCACGATCGAAGAGGAGATTCCCATGGCGAAAGCCCGTCGCAAGCGGCAGACCTACACGGTCGCACAGCGCGCCGCGATCCTGGCGGCCGCGAGCAAGGAGGGCCTGACGGCCCTGCAGGTGAAGCGGAAGTTCGGCGTCACGCCGGTGACCTACTACTCGTGGCGCAAGAAGCAGGGACTCACCCGCCGGCGCGGCGCCGGACCGTTGCTGGTCGGCGGCGGCGACGAGCTCACGCGCCAGGTGCGGTCCGAGGTGCGGGCCAAGGTGCGCCAGGTGATGCCGGGCATCGTGCGCCACGAGGTGGCCGGGTACCTCGAGGCGCTGTTCGGCCAGCGGCGGGACAAGATCCGCAAGGTCTGAGACGCCGACCCTCCGCGGCGGCCCGGGCGCCTCGCCCGGGCCGCTGCGCGTTCCGGCGGTGTGCTAGCTTCCGGCGATGCCCTCCCGACCCTGGCCGCCCGTGCTCGCGGTGGTCGCGCTCTCGCTCGCGCTGAGCCTGTGGCTGGCGGGCGCCTACCCGCTCATCGACCCCGACGAGGGTCGGAACGCGGAGGTCGCCCGCGAGATGCTGGAGCGCCGCGACCCGGTGGTCCCCCACCTCGCCGGGATGCCCTACCTCGACAAGCCCCCGGCGCTGTTCTGGGCCGCGGGCGCGGCGATCGGCGCGCTGGGGGCCACCCCGTTCGCCGCCCGCCTGCCGGCGGCGCTGGCGGCCTGTCTGACGCTGCTGGTGCTCGGCCGGCTCGCCCTGCGCGAGGGCGACCCGCCGTTCGCCGCCCGCGTCGTCGCGCTCACCGCGGCCGCGCCGCTGTTCGCCGTCCTCGCGGCGTACGTCATCTTCGACATGCCGCTCACGCTGTGCGTGACCGTGGTGTGGACCGGCCTCGCCCGCGAGCTGACCCGCGGCGCCGACCCGCGCCGGCGCGCGGCGATGTACCTGGCGATGGCGGCGGGCGTGCTGGTGAAGGGCCCGGTGATGCTGGCGTGGGCGGTGGGCGGCTCGCTGGCGACCGCGCTGCTGCTGCGCCACGCGGCCCCGCTCCGCTGGCTCGCCTGGTGGCCCGGGTGGCTCGCGCTGCTCGCGGTCGCCGGCGGCTGGTTCGCGCTGGCGACCGCGCGGCATCCCGAGTACCCGCGCTACGCCTTCCTCGAGGAGTCGTTCGAGCGCCTCACCTCGGGGTCGTTCCGCCGCGAGCAGCCGTGGTGGTTCGTGCCGGCGGTGTTCGCGGGCGGCGCCCTGCCATGGTCGCTGGCCACGCCGTGGCTCCGGCTGCGGCGGCGCGCGGGGCACGGGGACTCCGCACCGCCCGGCGGCGCGGTCCCGGCGCGCACCGCGCTCGGGTTCGTGCTGTTCGCCGCCGTCTTCTTCACGCTCTCCCGCTCGAAGCTCGTCACCTACCTGCTGCCCGCGCTGCCGCCGCTGGCGTGGCTGGCGGCCGTGGCGTGGACGCGGGCCGGCGCCGGGGCCCGGCGCTGGGGGTTCGCCGCGGTGCTCGCCTTCACGCCGCTGGTGCTGGTCGCCGGCCGGCCGGCGCTGGTGGCCTACGCCCGCACCCAGTCGGGGGCCGGGCTCGCCGCCGCGGTGCGCGCCGCCGGGGACGGGCCGGTGCGCTACGAGGCCTGCTATAGTCCCGGCACCGACTACCTGCTGCGGCGGCGCGGGACGCTGGTCGACGTCGGCGGCGAGCAGACCACCAGCAACTACCAGCTCCGCTACCGGGACACGCTGATCGCGCGCGGACGGTGGACCCCGGTCGCATCGCCGGCGGAGGGGCCGGACGCCGGCGACGCGGCGACGGTGCGGGTGCGGTCGGCGCGGCGCGGCGGACCGCCGCCCGCCGGCTGGAGCGAGATCCACCGCGACGCCCGTTTCGTCGCCTGGCGACGCGACCCGTCGCGCTGAGCGACGTCCACCCCGAGGAGGTCCCTGCACCGATGTGCGGCATCGCCGGCCTGTGGGCCCCGCGGATCGAGCCGGCCGAGCGGCTGGCGCTGGTCGCCCGGATGGTCGAGCGTCTGCGCCATCGCGGCCCCAGCGGGACCGCGCTGTGGGAGGGGGACGGGCTCGCGCTCGGCATCGCCCGGCTCGCGATCGTCGCCCGCCACTCCCCGGCCAGCGTGCTGGCGAACGAGGACGACGGGCTGCGCGCGGTGGTCAACGGCGAGATCTACAACCACGCCGCGCTGCTCGCCGACCTCCGCCGGCGGGGTCACGAGGTCCCGGACGGCCCCGACACCGCGCTGCTCCCCCACCTCTACGAGGAGGAGGGCGCCGGCTTCCCCGCCCGGCTCGACGGGCAGTTCGCGGCGGCGCTCTGGGACCGGCGCGCGCGCCGCCTGACGCTGGCGCGCGACCGGGCCGGCGAGAAGCCGCTGTTCGTCGCCCGGTTCGCGCACGGGTGCGCGTTCGCCTCCGAGCCGGCGGCGCTGGTCACCCTGCCCTGGGTGTCGCGCGACCCGTCCGCCGAGGCGCTCGCCCGCTACCTGGTGCACGGCTTCTTCGCCGGCGAGGATTGCGGGTTCGCCGCCGTGCGCCAGCTGGCTCCCGCCCACGTGCTGGAGCTGGGCGAGGGCTTCGAGCGGGCGACCCGCTACTGGCGCCCGTGGGACGCGCTGGTGCCGGGCGCGGCGCGCGAGGCCGCCTGGCGCGGCGGACTGCCGCCC
>CAZKQE010000118.1:0-8270 GCA_964554725.1 uncultured bacterium | reverse complement strand
GGACCGCGCGGCGCGCAACGAGCGGCACCGGCGCGAACGCGAGCAGGCGCGGATCGAGCGCGACATCGAGACGCGCGAGGCGCGGGTCCGCGAGCTCGAGAGCCAGCTCGCCGACCCCGAGGTCTACCACGACGGCGCGCGCGCGAAGGCGCTGGTGGGCGAGTACGAGCGCGTGCGGGCGGAGCTGGAGTCGCTGTGGCAGCGGGTGGCGGAGCTGTGACCGCGGGCCCGCGGGGCCGGAGGCGCGCGACGCCCGGCCGTTGACGCCCCCGGGCCCCGCCGTTATGGTCGCGGTCATGGCCGACGTCACGCTGCGCACCTACGTCTTCCTCGACAGCCTCCAGCCCCAGCTCGCCTCGTTCATCGGCACCACGGCACGCGGGTTCCTGCCGGTGGCGGGCGACGCCTCGATGTTCATCGAGACCGCGCCCGGGCTCATCATCAACCGCATCATGGACGTCGCCCTCAAGGCGACCGAGGCCACGCCGGCGATCATGGTGGTCGAGCGCGCCTTCGGCCTGCTCGAGTTCCATCACCGGGACAAGGGCCAGGTCACGGACGGCGGCGAGGCGGTGCTGCGCTACCTGGGGGTCGCGGAGGCCGACCGTCTCTCGCCGCGGGTGGTGTCGGACCAGGTGATCCGGGCGGTCGAGCCCTACCACGCCCAGGTGATCAACAAGATGCGCTACGGCGACATGCTGATCGCCGGCGAGTCGCTGCTGATCCTCGAGACCGAGCCCGCCGGCTACATCTCGTTCGCCGCGAACGAGGCGCTCAAGGCGGCGCGGGTCAAGCTGATCGACGCGACCCTGTTCGGCGCCTACGGCCGCCTCTACCTCTCGGGGCCCGAGGCGCAGATCGACGCCGCCCGCGACGCCGCGCTGCGCGGCCTCGCGACCGTGAAGGGCCGCGCGGGCGCGCAGGGCTGACCCGCGGCGCCGGCGCCCGCCCGCCGGATCAGAACAGCTCGCGCTGGCTCCAGCGCTCGCGCCAGTCCGCCGGGACCAGCCCCAGGCGGCGCTTCATCTCGTTCGCCGACGAGGGCGAGTGCCCGGCCCAGTGGTTGTTGAAGTAGCCGAACACCTCGCGCACGCGGGGCAGCACCGGGCGCAGGTCGCGCTCCCAGGCCGCGAACGAGTCCGTGCGGTCGATCCGCACCCGGTCGTACCGCTCGATCGCCCGCCGGTCCCCCAGCCAGCGCAGGTAGAGGAAGTCCGTGGTGACCTCGGTGACCCGCGGCAGCTCGCGCCACTCGGTCCAGGCGACCGCGGCGCGTCGCCCCCGCAGCAGCGCCCAGGTCTCCTCGCGGTGCCACGAGCGGTGGCGGAACTCGACCGCCAGCCGGACCGACGACGGCGCCGCCGCGAGGAACCGGTCGAGCACGCCGACCGTGCCCTCGTCGCGCTCGAACTCGGCCGGCATCTGGACCAGCAGCGGACCCAGCCGCTCCTCGAGCGGCTCGAGCGCGCGCGCGAAGGCGTCCAGCTGCTCCGCCACGCGGGCCAGGCGCGCGGTGTGGGTGATCGCCTGCGGCACCTTGGCCGCGAAGCGGAAGCCCGCCGGGGTGTGGCGGGCCCACGATCGCACCACGCTGGCGCGCGGCGGGTGGTAGAAGGTGGTGTCCAGCTCGACCGTGTCGAACACCTGCGCGTAGAACGGCAGGTAGTGCTCCTGCCGGCTGCCGGGCGGGTAGAAGGTGTCCACCCAGTCGGGGTAGGACCAGCCCTGGGTGCCGAGCCGGACCACCGCGCCGCCGCTCATCCCGCCCCCCCGCCCCCGCCGGGCGCCCGCGCCCGGGGGCTCACAGCTCGCCCGCCGGCAGGCCGTCGCCGCGCCCCAGCAGGTGCCGGTCGTAGAACGCCAGCACGCGGGATTCGTAGAGCGGGCGATGACGCTGCCAGCCTTCGTTGTGCCCGATCCCGGGGATCAGCCACAGCGGGTCCTTCGCCCCCGCGGCCCGCCACAGGGCCCGCGGGTGGGTCTCCGACAGGCGGTCGTCCTCGAGGGCGTGGATGAAGAACACCGGCCGGTCGCGCAGCCCGCGCGTCGCGCCGACCACGTCGAGCGCCCCGGGGTCGCGGCCGGTGACCAGCCGCCCGGCCGCGCGGCACAGCCGCGCCATCGGGCGGCCCGGCAGCCGGGCCCAGCGGGCGCAGGCGTCCTCGAGCGCCCCCGCCCCGGTGGCGAACGCGCAGTCCACCACCACCGCGGCCACCTCGGGCCGCTCGGCGGCGGCCACCAGCGCGACCGAGCCGCCCAGCGACTCGCCCAGCAGGCCGAGCCGGGCGGCCGCGAGGTCGCCGCGCCCGCGCACCCCGGCCAGCGCCGCGCGCGCGTCCTCGGTCTCGTGGTGCCCCAGCGTGGTGGGCAGGCGGTCCCGCGAGCGCGAGGACCGGAAGTCGAAGGCCAGCAGTCCGTAACCGGCGTCCTTCAAGAAACCACCGTAACGCCATGCGCGATGGTGGTCGCGCCCGTAGCCGTGCAGGAGGACGATCAGCGCGCCGTTGCGCGGGGCCAGGTACCAGCCGTCGAGGCTGTCGCCGGCGGCGACCGCCATGCGCACCGGCACGGTGTGCGGGTCGAGGTCGCGCGCGCCGTCGAGGTCGGCCGGCACCGGTGGGTAGAAGACCAGCCACGCGGACCCGGCGAGGGCGATCACCAGCGCGGAGGCGAGGAGCACGAGGACGCTGCGCATCGGGTGGGCAGGATACGTCCGCGGCCGCCCGGGCGTCGAGCCCGGCGTCGCGCCGTCGCGGGGACCCGGGCGGGCTAGGGCCTGGGGCGCAGGCCGACCGGTCCGATGTACTCCGACTGCGGCCGGATGAGATGGTCCTCGGCGTGCTGCTCGATGACGTGCGCGCACCAGCCGGCGACCCGGCCGCAGGCGAACATGGCGACGAACGTGCGCGGCTTGAGCCCCAGGGCCTGGAGGACCAGCGCGGTGTAGAACTCGACGTTGGTCCGCAGGTTGCGGCCCGGCTTCAGCTCGTCCAGCACCCGGAGGGCGCTCTGCTCGACCGCGCGCGCCAGCTCGAACAGCGCCCGGTCGTGCAGCACCGCCCCGCTCATCTCCTCCGCGACCCGGGACAGCACCTCGGCGCGCGGGTCGCGGACCTTGTAGACGCGGTGGCCGAACCCCATGATGCGCCGCGCCGCCTCGACCTCGCGACGCAGCCACGCCTCGGCCTGCTCCGCGGACCCGATGTCCACCAGCATGTCGAGCACCGGCCCGGGCGCGCCGCCGTGGAGCGGGCCCTTGAGCGCCCCGATCGCGCCGGTCACCGCGCTCACCATGTCGGAACGCGTGCTGGCGATGACCCGGCCGGCGAAGGTCGAGGCGTTCATGCCGTGGTCGATCACCGTCGTCCAGTAGGTGTCGAGGGCGCGCGCGGCGACCGGGTCCGGCTCCTGCCCGTGGAGCATGTAGAGGAAGTTGGCCGCCAGCCCCAGGTCGGCGCGCGGGGCGATCGGCGCCTCCCCCATGCCGAGCCGGGCATGGGCGGCGACGATGGTCGGGACGCGCGCGGTGAGCATCTTCGCCGCGGCGAGGTCGGCCGGCCGCGTGATCGCGTCCGGATCCGGCAGGTCGAGCGAGAGGGTCGCGCACGCCATGCGCAGGGCGTCGATCGGCGGCGCCTTGGCGGCGGCGCGCAGCATGCTCAGCGTCTCGGCCGGCAGGCGCCGCAGGGCGGCCATCTCGCTGCGCATCATCGCCAGCTCGTCGCGGTTCGGCAGGTTGCCGCGCCACAGCAGGAAGGCGGCCTCCTCGAAGCCGACCCGGCCGGCGAAGTCGCTCAGCTCGTAGCCGCCGATGATGAGGCGGCCGGCCTTGCCGTCGACGTGACTCAGCCGGGTGGACGCGGCGACCACGCCGTCCAGCCCCTTGCGCACCGGGCTCCCGGTCTCCGCCATGTGGGTCTCCTCGCCTCGGGCCGCTGCGTTCCGGTGGGCCGCGACTATCGCATCCGCGGACGGCGACGGCAAATCGCCGGCCGGCCCGCGCGGGGCATCAGCCGCGCCCGGCCAGCTCGTCCACGAACGGCTCCACCCGCAGCTCGCGCCCGGTCGCCCGGCGCAGCGCGTCGCGCCAGTCGAGCGACTTGCCGTAGCGGTAGAGCTCGCGGGAGAGATAGGCGCCGACCTCGGGGCTGGCGACGAAGCGGTCCGCCGCGCCGGCGCCGTCCCCGACCACCTCGCGCAGCAGGTGCCGCTGGAGCTGGGAGGCCATCATCTCGCCCAGCATGTAGTTGTGGTAGTAGACCGGCGCCACGCTGAAGTGGATCTTGCTCGCCCAGTCCGGCGCCCGGCGCCCCTCCGGGCGCCGCAGCCACTGGTAGCGCTCGACCAGGTCCCACCACAGGGCGTCGAGGTCCTGGTCGGGGTCGCGATAGAGGGCGCGCTCCATGTGGCACATCACCAGCTCCCAGCGGGTCTGGACCAGGAGCTGGGAGCGTCCGGCGCGGGCCAGCTCGCCGGCGCGCTCGCGCGCCTCGGCCTCCGGCACGCCGGCGTAGGCGGTCAGCCAGGCGGCGTTGCGCGACAGGCGGCCGAACAGCATCGCCGAGGCCTCGGTGGTGAGGATGTGCGCCGGGACCCGCAGCAGGTAGGGCAGCGAGCGGTCGATCTGCTGGTCGTAGACCGCGTGGCCGTACTCGTGGAGCAGGGTCGCCATCCAGTACTCGCTCGGCTGCAGGTTGCACAGCACCCGGATGTCGGCGCCGCGGTCCATCGAGAGGCAGAACGCGTGCTGGCTCTTGCCCGGCTTCTCGTAGAGGTCGGCGCGCGCGAGCAGGTCGCGGACGTCGAAGCCGATCGCGCCGAAGAACCGCTCGGTGACCGCCTCGAGCGACAGGTCCCGGAACCAGCGGTCGAGGTCGGCCTCGGCCGCCGGCGCCTCCTGGAAGAAGGGGTCCGCGTAGTGCCAGGGGCGCAGGTCCGCGCTCGCGACGCCGAAGCGGGCGGCGAGGCCGCGGTCGAGCGCGCCCTTGTACTCCTCGAACAGCGGCCGCGTCCCCGCGTCGAGCCCGTCGAGCACCCGGAACAGCTCGTCCTCGTCGAGCTCGTCGAGCTCGAGCATCATCGAGTAGTAGTTCGCGAACCCGAGCCGGGTCGCCGCCTCGTTGCGCAGCCGCACCAGCGCGCGCAGGTCGCCGGCGACCTCGGCCCCCACCTGCTTCGACGCCTCCCAGGCACGGCGCCGGGCGGCGGAGTCGTCCGAGTCGCGCAGCACCTGGCGGATCCGGTTGTCGCTCACGCGCTCGCCGTCCAGCTCGGCGCGGAAGGTGTTGAAGCGGCTCTCGAGCGACTTCTCCAGCTTCACCATGCGCTCGATCATCGCCGGCGGGATCTGGTGGGCGCGGAAGTCGTTGTAGAGCAGGTCGAGCTGGCGCCGCAGCAGCGGATCGCCCACCCCGCCGGCCTCCCGCACCCCCCGCAGCCACGCGAACGGCTCGGGCCGGGCGAAGATCATGCGGATCTCGGCGTCGAGGCGGGCGCCCTCCTGCTCGTAGCGGGTCTCGCCGGTCACGCTGGCGAGCCAGATCGCCTCGTTGTAGCGCCGGTGGAGGGGTTCGAGCTCGGCCACCAGCGTGTCGATGAACCCGGTCAGCTCGGCCTCGCGGGCCATCGCGTCGGTCGGGATCCCCATCCATCCTCCTGTCCGCGGGGGCGCCGCGGACCCGCGGCGCCGTCCGGGCCCGGCCGCCGGGCGCGACCGGACCGGCACGGCGGACTCCGCGAGGCCGGGGAGTCTACCACGGGGTGCGGACGGCCGTCCGCGACGGCGGCCGGGCGGCACGGGCGCCCGCGGCCGGGCGGCCGGGGATCAGGCGGCGACCGCGTCCTCGCCGGGCTCGACCTCGTCCCGGAGGGTCCCGTCGTCGTCGGCCAGGCCCTCGAACGAGCCGAGCGGGGCGCCCGCGCTCTCGCGCAGCTGGACCGCCACCACCGACCCGCTGTTCACCAGGTGGACCGCGATCGGGGTCACCAGCGCCACGAAGTCGCCGTCGCGCTGGTTCATGAAGTCGGAGAGCCGCTGCGTCTCGCGCTGGAGCGGCATCCAGATGCGCCCCGAGAGCAGGGTGCCGTCGTCGAGCGCGACCTCGGCCTCCTCCTCGCGCCACGGCAGGAAGCCGCGGTGGAAGACGTCGCTCTGGATGACGTGGCGCCCGGTCGTCAGCCGCGAGAGCCGGCGCTTGTTGATCAGGTGGATGCGTCCCTCCTCGCCCACCGCCACCGGCAGGAACGGGGTGGACTCGTTCAGCTTCCCGAGCACGGTCTGGTGCCGGTTCGCGGCCGCGTCGAGGTCGAGGAACACCCAGCCCTGGAGCCCGGTCAGGTGACCCGACCAGAGCGTCACCGGGATCCGTCGCTTGGGGATGTAGTGATCCATCGTGGTCCTCGCGTGCGGGCCCGGCGCTGCGCGCGCGGACCGGTTCGGGGGCGGCCGCGGCCCGGCGGGGGTCGCCGGTCGCGGGATCGGCCGCGCGGCGTCGCCGCCCGGCGCCGGCTCCTTAAGCAAGCCCTCTGCCGCGACGCGCCGCCGGCGGCGACCGCGCGCCGGGCGGCGATCCACGCGCCGGCGGCGCCCGGGATCCGGCGAGCGCCCGGGCCGGGACCGCGGCGGACGTTGCACATCGCACGACCGCTCGGGCGGGCGGAGCGGGTCCTGCATGGACGCGCGGGCGCGGGGCCGGCCGCGCCCTCTGATAGACTCGGGCGCCATGCCGCCCGCCGAGCCCCGCCCCCGTCCGTCCCGCCCGAGCGCGGGGCCCGCCGCGGCCGAGTGGCTGGCGATGGTCGGCGTCGCGCTCGCGCTCCGCGTCGCCTACGCCTGGCTCGCCCACGGACCGGGGGCGACGCCGCACTCCGACCCGGCGACCTACGACGCGGTGGCCTGGAATCTCGCCCGCGGGGCGGGGTTCTCGCTCGACGCGGCGGCGGGCCCCTACCCGACGGCGTTCGTGCCGCCGCTGGTGCCGTGGGTGACGAGCCTGCTCTACCGCGTGGTCGGACACGACTACTTCGCCGCGATCCTGCTCCAGTGCGCGGCCGGGGCGCTGGTCCCGCCCGCGCTCGCGGCGCTCGCCGGCGCCCTCCACGGCGGCGGCATCGCGCGCGCGAGCGGCTGGCTGGCGGCGGTCCATCCGCTGCTCGTGTTCTTCTCCGGCCACCTGCTGACCGAGACGATGTTCACGGTGGCGCTGCTGCTCGCCCTGCTGCTGAGCGTGGAGTGGGTGCGGACCCCGCGGGGCGGACGGGCGCTGGGGGCCGGGATCGCGTGGGGGCTGGCGACGCTCACCCGCCCCACCGCGCTGCTGCTGCCGGCGCTGGTCGCGCTGTGGGCCTGGCGGCCGCTCGGCCTCACCGTCGGCGGGCCCGCGCGCGCGCGCCACCTCGCGCTGCTGGCGCTGGGGCTGGCGGTCGTGGTCGCTCCCTGGACGCTGCGCAACGCGGTCGCGCTGGGGGCGTTCGTGCCGGTCACGACCGGCGCCGGGGGCGCGCTCATGGTCGCGAACAACCCCGACACCTGGGACGACCCGGCCGCCCGCGGCGGGGCCGACGGCGCCTCCTACCAGGCGGCGATCGCCGGCGAGTTCCGCGGTCTCGGCGAGGTCGAGACCGATGCGCGCGCCCGCGCGCGGGCGTGGGCGTTCATGCGCGGACGGATGGGCGACTGGCCGGCGGTCGCCGCGGCCAAGCTGGCCCGCTTCTGGCGGCTGGGCGCCGAGGGCGGCGGCACCGGCGCCTGGCAGCGGCCCGACTCGCCGCTGGCGCCGCTGCAGCGGCTCGACCCGATGCTCCTGTGGTCGCTGGCGACGCTCCCGTTCGCCCTCGCGGGGGTGGCGCGGACGCTGCGCGACGCGCGCCGCTGGTTCCTCGCGCTGCCGCTGCTCGTCCTCGGCTACTTCTCGCTGATCGCGGTCGTGTTCTTCGGCTCGCTCCGCATGCGGGTGCCGGTCGAGCCGCTGGTGGTCCTGTTCGTCGCGCTCGGCCTCGACCGGGCACGGCGCGCGCTGCGGCGCCGCGGGCGCGGGCTCACGGTGGTCCCGGGCGGCCGGGAGCGCGGCCCGGGCCGGGCGGCGGGCTGACCGGGCGGTCCCGCCAGGCCGCGAACCCGCGCGTCATCACCGCCTCCGCGGGCTTGCCGCGCGGGGTGTGGCTCCGGTCGGCGGGGCCGCCGGCGTCCCCGTCGCTGAACCACTTCCACCAGAAGAGGCCGGCCACCCAGCGCTCGCCCTCGAGCGCGTCCACCAGCGCCTCGTAGCACG
>CAZKQE010000117.1:0-8335 GCA_964554725.1 uncultured bacterium | reverse complement strand
AGCGCGAGCTTCCCAAGCTTGAGGTCGCGGGTTCGAACCCCGTTGCCCGCTCCATCCCCTTCCGGCCCGTGCGCGCGCCGGTCCCGGACCAGGTTCCGACCGGCGCGCCGCGATGCGAACCCATGCCCGCACCCGTCGTCGCCATCATCGGCCGCCCGAACGTGGGCAAGTCCACGTTCTTCAACCGGGTGCTCGGCAACCGGCGGGCGGTCGTGCACGACCGCCCGGGGATCACCCGCGACCGCAACGCCGCCCGCACCGAGTGGGCGGGCCGGCCGTTCGTGCTGGTGGACACCGGCGGGTTCCTGCCCGGGTCGGCGGACGGCCGCGACCGGGCGGTGCGCCGCCAGGCCGAGCTGGCGATCCGCATGGCGGACGCGGTCCTGTTCCTCGTCGACGGCATCGCCGGCGCCACCGACCTCGACCAGGCGATCGCCCGCAGCCTGCGCCGGCGCGGCGCGCCGTGCGTGCTGGTGGTCAACAAGGTGGACCGGCCCGGGGACGCGCTGGTCCACGAGTTCCATCGCCTGGGGCTGGGGCCCCCGCAGCCGGTCTCGGCGGAGAACGGATTCGGCTTCGGCGACCTGCTCGACACGCTGATCGCCGCCCTGCCGCCGCCGGTCGAGGACGCGGCGGAGGAGGAGCGGGTGCGGCGGGTCGCCATCATCGGACGCCCGAACGTCGGCAAATCGTCGCTGGTGAACGCGCTGCTCGGCGAGGAGCGGATGGTGGTCGAGGCGACCGCCGGCACCACGATGGACGCCATCGACGCGCGCTGGTCCACCCCGGCCGGCGACTTCGACCTGGTGGACACCGCCGGGATCCGGCGGCGGGCGGAGTTCGCGGACCAGGCGGAGTTCTTCGCCACCGTGCGGGCCCTGCAGGCGATCGAGCGCGCCCACGTCGCCTGCCTGGTCGTGGACGCCACCGAGGGGTTCCACCGCCAGGAGGCGCGCCTGGCGCAGAACGCGCTGGATGCCGGGCGGCCGCTGCTGCTCCTCTACAACAAGTGGGACCGGGTCGAGGACCGCGAGGCGGCCTGGAAGCGGCTCACCGAGGAGCGGGAGCGCCGCTATCCGACGCTCGCCGACGTGCCGGCGGTCCCGGTCTCGGCGACGGTCGGGACGCATCTCGGGCGCCTGCCCGGGATGCTGCGGGCGCGGGTCGGGCTCGCCGAGCGCGCGATCCCCACGGCGAAGCTCAACCAGTGGCTGGTGCGGGTGCAGCGCCGGCGGCAGGTCCCCAGCACCCGGCTCGGGCGTACGCCGAAGCTCTACTACATGACGCAGACCGGGCGGCGGCCGCCGGAGTTCACGGTGTTCGTGAACGCCCCCTCGAACCTGAACGACAACTACCGGCGGTACCTCGAGCTCCGCTTCCGCGAGGACTTCGGGTTCCAGGGCGCTCCGGTGCGCTTCAAGTTCCGCAAGAGCGACTGACGGCGCGATGGAGACCCCCTCGGCGGTCGCCGCGAGCTTCGCGATCGGCTACCTGAGCGGGGCGCTGCCCTGGGGGCTGTGGCTCGGGCGGGCGTTCCGCGGCGTCGACGTGCGCACGCTGGGGTCGCGGAACCTGGGGGCGACGAACGTCTACCGCTCGCTGGGGCCGGCGCTGGGGATCGCCACGCTGGCGCTCGACATCGCCAAGGGGGCGCTGCCGGTCGCGCTGGTGCCCGGGCTCGCCGTGGCGCGCGGGTTCCCCGGCGGACGGGAGTGGTGCGCGGTCGCGGTGGCGGCCGCCGCGGTCGCCGGACACATGTGGACGTGCTTCGCCGGCTTCCGCGGCGGCAAGGGGGTGGCGACCACGGTCGGGGTGCTGCTGGCGCTGGCCCCGCTCGCCTTCGGCGCGTTCGCGGTCGTCTTCCTGGCGACCGTGGCCCTCACGCGGTACGTCTCCCTCGGCTCGGTGCTGGGTTCGCTCGCCTTCACGGGCGCGCTGGCGTGGGGGGCGGGCGGCGGCTGGCGCAGCCCGACCTTCGCGGTCGGGGCCCTGCTCGCCCTGCTCGTCCTCGTGCGCCACCGCGAGAACCTGGTGCGGCTCCGGCGCGGGACCGAGCGGCGGTTCTCGCTGAAGGGAGGGTCGGGCGGATGACCTCGGTCGCGGTGCTGGGCGCGGGCTCCTGGGGGACGACGCTCGCCGTCCACCTGGCGGGGCTCGGTCACTCGGTTTCCCTCTGGGATGTGGACCGGGCCCACCTCGAGCGGGTGGAGGCGGACCGCGAGAACCGGAAGTTTTTGGCTGGCATCGCGCTTCCCGGGGGGATTAAGGTTCGACCGGAACTGGAGGCCGCGCTCGCCGGAGCCGAGGTGACCCTGTTCGTGGTGCCCTCGCACGGCATGCGGGGCTGCGCCGAGCGGGTGGCCGCCGGCGGCACCGGCGGGCTCCGGGTGTGCGCCGCCAAGGGGCTCGAATTGGGCTCCCTGAAGCGGATGTCCGAGGTGCTGGCGGAGACGCTCGGCGACCCGGACCCGGTGGTGCTGGTGGGTCCGAGCCATGCCGAGGAGGTGAGCCGGGGCATCCCGACCTCGATCGTCGCCGCGGCACGGGACGAGACCCGGGCGCGCCGGGTGCAGTCGCTGTGCAGTTCGGCCCGGTTCCGCGTGTACACGAATCGCGACGTCGCGGGGTGCGAGTACGGGGCGGCGCTGAAGAACGTCATCGCCATGGCGGCCGGTCTGTGCGACGGCCTCGGGTACGGGGACAACACGAAGGGGGCGCTGCTCACGCGCGGGCTGGCCGAGATCACCCGCCTCGGGGTGGCGCTGGGCGGACGTCACGAGACGTTCTACGGCCTCACCGGGATGGGCGACCTCATCACGACGGCGATCAGCCGTCACAGCCGCAACCGGGAGGTGGGCGAGCGGCTCGGCCGCGGGGAGCCGCTCGAGCGGGTGCTGGGCGGCATGGTGATGGTGGCGGAGGGGGTCAACACGGCGCAGGCCGCCCGCGAGCTGGGGCGCCGCTGCGGGGTGGAGACGCCGATCGTCGAGCAGGTGTGCGAGATTCTGCTGGCAGGGAAGGACCCGCGGGCGGCGGTCGAGGCGCTCATGGGTCGGGAGCTGAAGAGCGAGGAATGGAAGGGGGCCACCGGACGTGACGCCGCTCAGGAGTGACCCGGAACCCGACGCGAAGCTCTACCGCTCGATCAGCGAGGTCGCGGAGCTGGTGGGGGTGAAGCAGCACGTGCTGCGCTACTGGGAGACCCAGTTCAGCATGCTGCGGCCGCGGAAGAACCGGGCCGGGAACCGGATGTACCGCCCGGACGAGGTCAAGCTGCTGCTCCGCATCCGCGAGCTCCTGTACGCGCGCCGCTACACGATCGCCGGTGCGCGGCGGACGCTGCTCGACGAGCGCCGGGACGCGGCGCCGCAGGTCGAGATCGGCTTCGACGAGGCGGCGCGCAAGCTGGTGATCCACGAGGTGAAGACGGAGCTGCGGCAGCTCGCCGCGCGGCTCAAGGCGGTCCGCGCCGAGCGGCGCGGCTGAGGCGGCGGGCGCCGGCGTCCCGGCGTCCGCCGGCCGCGCCCGACTTGCGGCGGCCGCCCGACTCGCATAGATTCACGGCCCCATTATCGGTCGGGGCGTAGCGCAGCCTGGTAGCGCACCTGCATGGGGGGCAGGTGGTCGCTGGTTCGAATCCAGTCGCCCCGACCATTCTGCCCACCCCGGCGCGGTCACCCCGTCCCAATGCTCGCCGTCCTCGGATACCTCCTCGCCGACCTGGCCGCCCGCGTGCTCCCCTCCGGGGTCGCCGACCGCCTCGCGCGCGCGCTCGCCCGCGCGGCGTTCGCGCTGCGTCCGCCCGCGCGGGCCACGCTCGAGGCGAACCTCGCCCGGGTGATGCCCGGGCGGACCGCGGCCGAACGCCGGCGGCTCGCCCGCGACGCGTTCGAGCACTTCGCGCTCTCGCTGGTGGACCTGCTGCGGGTCGGCCGGGTGGACGGGTGGTCGCTGGCCGCCGCGGTCGAGGTGCGCGGCGCCGAGCACCTGGCGCACGCCCGCGCGGCCGGACGCGGGGTGATCCTGCTCTCCGCCCATCTCGGCAGCTGGGAGTGGGGGGCGGCGTGGCTGGCGGCCGGCGGGGCTCCGCTGCGGGTGGTGGCGCGCGCGCATCCGCATCCGTGGGTGGAGCGATTCTTCGCCCGGCGCCGCGGCGCGCACGGGGTCGCCATCCTGCGCGGCCGGCCGCTGTGGCCGGCCGCCGCCCGCGCCCTGCGACGGCGGGAGTGGGTGGCGATCATGGGCGACCGCTGCTGCGCCGGGGGCTCGACCTGGGGCTGGGCGACCGCGCTCGCGCGCCGCACCGGCGCCCTGGTGCTGCCGGCCGTCATGCTGCGTGTGGCGCCGGGGCGCTACGCGGCGTGCTTCGAGGCACCGCTGACCCCCGAGGCCTGCGCCGGCGGGGCGCATCGCGCGGCGATCCACGACCAGCTCGCGCGCCACGCCGGCCAGTGGTCGGGGTTCGAGCCGCTGCCGGAGGGCGGGACGTGACCGGCATCGCCGGGGCCCGGGCGACCGCGCGGCGCGGGCCGGCCTGATGCGCGTCGCCGCCCTGATCCCCGCCTACCAGGCCGCGCCCCACCTGGCCGGCGTGCTCGCCCGGCTGGCCGCGCTGGCGGAGCCGCCGGAGACGCTGGTGGTGGACGACGGCTCGCGCGACGGCACCGGCGAGGTGGCGCGCCGGGCCGGGGTGCGGGTGCTGACGTTCCCGGAGAACCGGGGCAAGGGGCACGCGCTGCTGGCGGGCTTCCGCGAGCTGGCGGAGTTCGACGGCGTGGTCACCCTCGACGCGGACGGTCAGCACCCGCCCGAGTGCCTGCCGGAGTTCGTGGCCGCCGCGCGGCGCGGCGCCGACCTGGTGCTGGGGGTGCGCGAGCGGAGCGCCAGCATGCCCCCGGTGCGCCGGCTCGCCAACGGCATCGCCTCCGCCTGGGCCGGCTGGCTCGCGGGGCAGCCGGTGGGCGACAGCCAGTGCGGATATCGGTGGTACGGCCGGCGCGTGCTCCAGCGCACGCCGATCACGCCCGGGCGCTACGAGGTCGAGTCGGAGGTGATCGTGCGCGCCTCGCGGCTGGGCTTCCGCATCGTCCAGGTCCCGATCCCGACCGTCTACGGGGAGGAGGAGAGCCAGATCCGGACCGGGCGCGACGTGCCCCGCATCGTGGGCGTGCTGGCCCGGCTCACCCTCGAGCGGGTCTCGCCGCCGGCGGAGATGCGGCGGGCGGCGCGGGAGCGGGAGGTCCCGTGAACATCCTGCTCACGAACGACGACGGCATCCAGGCCCCGGCCCTCCGCGTGCTGGCGGCGGAGCTCGCCACCCTGGGACGGGTCACGATCGTGGTCCCCGACCGCGACCAGAGCGCCACCTCGCACTCGCTCACGCTCCATCGGCCGCTGCGCATCCACCGGCACCCCGACGGCGCGGTGAGCATCGACGGGACGCCGACCGACTGCGTCCTGATCGCCTTCCACGGCCTGCTCGACGAGCCCCCGGACCTGGTCGTCTCGGGGATCAACCACGGCCCCAACATGGGCGAGGACGTCTTCTACTCGGGCACGGTCGCGGCGGCGATCGAGGGCTCCATGCAGGGCGTGCCGGCGATCGCCGCCTCGCTGGTCACCCACGCGCCGGCCGACTTCCTCGAGCCCGCGCGCTTCGTCCGCCGCCTGGCGGAGGAGGTCGCGGAGCGGGGGCTGGGCGGCAGCAAGGTGCTCAACGTCAACCTGCCGCACCTCGCCTGGAGCGAGATCCGCGGCGTGCGGCTGACGCGCCTCGGCACGCGGGTCTACAGCGACACGCTGATCGAGAAGGTGGACCCGCGCGGCCGCGCCTACTACTGGATCGGGGGCCAGGACCCGGTCTGGGAGTCGCACGAGGGGTCGGACTTCCACGCCGTGGAGCACGGATACGTCTCGGTCACCCCGCTCGCGCTCGACCTGACCGACTACCGGGCGATGGTCGAGATGGAGGGCTGGGACCTCGCGCCATGAGGGCGGGCGGACGGCATCGGACGGCGGCGGAGCGCGCCGGAGGCGGCGGCGAGACGGGGGCGCGGGACCCGTTCGCGGTCGCCCGGCGCCGCATGGTCGAGGAGCAGCTGGTCCGCAACGGCATCCGCGACCCGCGCGTGCTGGCGGCGATGGGCGAGGTGCCGCGGCACCGGTTCGTGGACGCCGCGCTGCTGCCGCGGGCCTACGGAGACCATGCGCTGCCCACCGCCGAGGGGCAGACCATCTCCCAGCCCTGGATCGTCGCGCGCATGCTGGAGCTGCTCGCGGTCGCGCCCGGCGACCGGGTGCTCGAGATCGGGACCGGCAGCGGCTACCAGACCGCGCTGGTGGCGCGCCTGGCCGCCCGGGTGTTCACCGTCGAGCGCGTCGCCTCGCTCTCCCGCGCGGCGCAGGCCCGGCTCGACGGGCTCGGCGTGCGCAACGTCGCCTTCCGGCACGGGGACGGGACCCTGGGCTGGCAGGAGTTCTCACCCTATGCTAGGGTGCTCGTCTCCGCGGCAGCGCCTCGGGTCCCCGAAGCGCTTCGGGCGCAACTGGATGAGGGCGGCGTGCTGGTCATCCCCGTCGGCGGACCCCATCTCCAGCACCTGGAAGTGTGGCATCGGCTGCCGGGCGACCGGTGGCGTCACGAGCGGCGCGGCGAGTGTCGCTTCGTCCCGCTGGTGGGACGGGACGCGTGGCGCGGGTCTCACGAGACGGAGCACTGAAGAACGAAGAGCATCGTGTCGGGGCGTGGCTCAGCCTGGTAGAGCACCTGGTTCGGGACCAGGGGGTCGGAGGTTCAAATCCTCTCGCCCCGACCATCCATTCGAAGGATCGGCCGTCGCCGGCAAGGCCCTCCGGGGATCCTCCACGGAGGGCCGCGGACTGCCGGCCGGGGCGGGACGGCGTCCGTGCCCGCGGCGCGGGAGCGGGGCGCCGCCCGCATCCGCCTCGCCGCCGGGGGCGCGATCGCGCGCCGGCCGCCTTCCCGCTTGACATCCCCCGTCCCCGCGGGCGCATGCTGCGGACCTCGTGACACACAACGTCCACCTGATCGTGCGCGGGCGGGTCCAGGGCGTCGGCTTCCGGTACTTCGTGGTCCGGACGGCCGCGCCGCTCGGGGTCGCGGGCTGGGTCCGCAACCGGCCCGACGGGACGGTCGAGCTGGAGGCCGAGGGTCCGAGGGAGGGACTCGAGCGGCTGGTCGCCGCCATCGCCCGCGGACCGGCGGGCGCACGGGTGACCGGGGTGGACCAGGAGTGGAGCGAACGCATGCCGGCGCACCGCGGTTTCCAGGTCACCGACTGAGGGGCGCGCGATGACGCCCCGGGCGACGTCGGGCAGGATCCTGCCCCTTCCCGAGCGCACCGGCTACGCCGGGCGGCTGGCCGCGGCGCTGGCGGGGGCGGCCGGGAGCGGCACGCTCGGGCTGCCGGCGTACGAAGCCCTGCTCGCCGACGCGGAGTTCGACGCCGAGGCGTTCGAGCGGTTCCGGGCGGAGGCGCTCGAGGCGGGCATCCGGCTCCCCGAGGAGCCGCCCCCGGCCGACGCGGTCCCGGAGGGGAGGGCGCCGCACGAGGCGGGCGCCGACCGGGACCTGCTCGACATCTATCTCGGCGAGATCGGGCGCATCCCGCTGCTCGAGCACGCGGATCTGCTGGCGACCGCCGCGCGCGCGCGGGCCGGCGACGCCGAGGCGCGCAAGCGGGTGATCATGGCGAACCTGCGGCTGGTGGTCCACATCGCGCGCGGCTACCGGAACCGGGGGCTGCCGCTGCTCGACCTGATCGAGGAGGGCAATCTGGGCCTGATCCGCGCCGCCGACCGGTTCGAGCCCGAGCGCGGGTTCCGGTTCAGCACCTTCGCCACGCTGTGGATCCGGCAGGCGATCCTGCGCGGCATCGCCGAGCAGTCGAAGTCGGTGCGCATCCCGGTGCAGATGTTCCAGCAGATGACCCGCTTCAGCCGCGCCGAGCGCGCGCTGCGCGCCCGCCTCGGGCGCGAGCCCGCGCTGGCCGAGGTCGCCGGCGAGCTCGGCATCGCGGTGCGGCGGGCCGAGCGGCTCGCCGCCCTGATCGGCGGGCTCCGCACGCTCGACGAGGGCTCCGGGCTGGCGGCGTTCGAACAGCTCACGACCGAGGACCTGGTCGACGCGCCGCTCTCGGTCGAGCGTCTGGTCGAGCTGCAGCTCGAGCACGAGGAGCTGGACCACCTGCTGCGCTCGCTCAGCCAGCGCGAGGAGCAGATCCTGCGCATCCGCTACGGGTTCCACGACGGAATCGCCCGCACCCTCGCCCAGACCGGCCGGCTGTTCGGCATCTCGCGCGAGCGGGTGCGGCAG
>CAZKQE010000116.1:0-8366 GCA_964554725.1 uncultured bacterium | reverse complement strand
GCACGGTGCTGGCGGCGGTCGTGCTGGCGGCGCTGGCAACGCTCGCGCGGCCGGCGGCGGCCCCGTCCGGCCGCGGCGCGGGTGCGGCGCCGTGGCTGGCCGCCCTCGCGTGGGCGGGCGGTGTCGCGGCGCTGCTGGCGCTCAATCCGTGGCTGGCGCCGCGCTCGGACGGCTGGTTCCACGCCGCCGTCACCCTCCAGCTCGCCGACCTCGCCCCGCCGCCCGAGGACCCCTACTTCGCCGGCCTGCGGCTCCTCTACTTCTGGGGCTATCACGCGTGGGCGGCGGCCTGGCTCGCGCTGGCCCCCGGAGTCTCCGTGTGGGCGCCGCTCGTGTGCCTCAACCTGAGCGGGGCGGTCGCCGTGGTGCTCGGCGTGTGCGTGCTCGCGCGCCGGCTCGGCGCCGCGACCCCCGCGCTGTGGGCGTCCGTGGGCGTGGCGACCCTCGGCTACGCGCCCTTCTCGTGGCTGTGGATCGGGGTGCGGATGGCGACCGGCGAGGTGCGGGGCTGGGAGGAGCTGGACCGCCTGCTGTCGCTCGGCGTGAGCCCGCCCACGCAGGTGATGAGCACCGGCATGCTGCACTCGTCCATGGTGTTCTTCGGCGACAAGTTCCTGGTGCTGACGCCGTTCGCGCTCGGCCTCGCCCAGTTCACCCTGATCGTGACCACGCTGCTCGACTTCACCGCCCGGCCGCGCCTCCGCGAGGGGGCGGCGCTCGGGGTCGCCCTGGCGGCGGCGCTGTTCATCCACAGCGTGGTCGGCTGGAGCGCGGCCCTGCTCGCCGGGGTCTGGTGGTGGTGGGCGCTGTGGCGTTCGCGCCGGCCGGCGGAGCGGGCCCTGCGGGCAGTGCTGCTGCCGCTGCCGCTGGTGTTCGCCGCCGTGGCGCTGCTGCTCTCGCCCTACCTGGTCGCCACCACCGCGGGCAAGGAGCAGACCGTCGCGCCCGGGTTCTCGCTCCGGGCGCTCCTCACCTGGGTGCTCTCCGGCCTGCTCGTGGTGCCGGCCGGGATGGGCTGGCTGTGGGCGGCGCGCCGCCGCGTCGCGGGGGCGGCCGACCTGCTCGTGTTCGCGGTCGCGCTGACCGTGGCGGGGCTCTCGATCTGGCTGCCGGGGGAGAACCAGAGCAAGTTCTTCAACCTGCTGCTGCTGCTGCTCGCCGCCCCGGCCGGGATGGCGCTGGCGGACGGGTACGCGCGGCGGGGTCCGCGCGGGCGCGCCGCGATGGTGGCGCTGCTGCTGGCGGGCACGCTCCCCACCGCCGGGTTCGCCGTGGCCGGGTTCGCCACCGAGCGCGCGCAGCTCGGGGCGGCGTGGGAGCGACCGACCCCGGCCACGCGGGCGGCGATGGCGTGGGCGCGCGAGCACACGCCGCGCCGCGCGGTGTTCGTGGACGCCACCCTGGCCCTCGACCTGCCGGTGCGGGCGCGCCGCACGGTGATGAGCGGGGGGCCGCGCTGGGAGCAGAACTGGCGCTACCCGGCGCGCGAGCTGCATCGGCGCCGTCGGGCGGTGGCCGAGCTGGGCGCGCTCGCACCGCCGTCCGACAGCGTGCGCGCGTTCCTCACCGCGCTCGACCGGCCGGTCTACGTCGCCCTGCGCCGCCCGCCCGCGGCGGTCGCCGACAGCGCCTGGGCGGCGCTCCTCGCGCGCGACCCGGCCGGATACCGGCGGGTCTGGCACGACGATGGGATCGCGTTCTTCCGCTGGGAGGGAGGCCGGTGAGCGCCCGCGCCCGCGTCGCCCCGGCGGTGGCGGCGGGGTTCCTCGTGCACGCCGCCCTGGCCGTCGGCCTGCCCGCCGCCCTCCCCGAGACGCTGCGGGTGGCGCTCGCCTTCGGCGCGCTCGTGATGCTGCCCGGCGCCGCGTTCCTCGCCCTCGGGCTGCGGCCGCCGGGCGGCGCCTGGCTCGCGCCGGGATGGGCGCTGGGCTTCGGCGTGGCGTGGCTGGGCGCGCTGGTGCTCGCCACCCGGGCGGCGGGAGTGCCGTTCACGGTGCTGGCGTCCGGCTCGCTCGCCGCCACCGCGGTCCTGTGGGGGCTGGTCGCGTGGCGCCGGCGTGGTCGCGTCGCGTCGGCCGGGGCCGCGGAGGCGGGGCCCGGCGGCCCCGCCGGCGCCCGGGTCTCGCTCGCCGCGCTGCTGCTCGCCGCCGCGACCGGCGCCTGGCACGCCGGCACCCTCGGCGCCCCGCTCGGCATGACGACCGACTCGCCCGACCACGTCGGGACGATCCGCCGCATGCTGGCCAGCGGCGACGCGTTCCCGCGCGATGCGTTCTTCCGCGATGCCGGGGCGGCGGGCGCCGACCCGCGCAAGGGTCTCTGGCACCCGCAGGTGGCGCTGATCGCCCGCCTCGCCGGCGTGGACCCGCTCGCCACCTGGCGGCTGCTGCCGGTCTGTCTGGTCCCGCTGTTCGTGCTGAACGCCGCCGTGTTCGGCTTCCTGCTGCGCGGGCCGCCGGGGGCCGCGGTCGCCGGCTGGGCCTACCTGCTCACCTACGGCGGATCGCTCGCGGAGCAGTACGTCCGCGAGGCGGTGTTCGCGACCAAGCTGGGCGACCAGCTCGCGCTCGCGACCGCGGCGGCGGTGCTCGCCGACCTGCGGCGACCCTCGCGGTCGCTGCGGTGGGCGGCGGTGGGGCTGGCTCTCGGCGCGGTCGCGGCGCACGTCTACTACGCGCTCCAGTTCGCGATCGTGTTCGCCGCGCTCGGCGCCGGTCTGTGGATCGCCGACCGCGGCGGGAGCGGTCGCGTGCGGCGGCTCGCCGGCACCGCGGCCGCGCTCGGCCTCGCGGCGCTGCCCTACCTCGCCTGGCGCGCGGCCCAGTCCTACGCCCCGGTCAACATCATCCACACCGAGACCCAGGGGCTGCTCTACCTGGCGCCGGGGGTGCCGATCGTCTCGGTCGGCGTGCTGTGGGACTGGCTCGGGCTGGCGTGGTTGCTGGTCCCGGCGGCGATCCCGTGGCTGTGGCGCTCGGGACGGAACGACCCCGCCGTGCTCTACCTGCTGACCACCCCGGCGGCGGTGGCGCTCGTCATGTTCAACCCGCTCATGGTGACCCTGCTCGAACCGCGGATCGGCTACCTGCTCATGCGCATGATCTGGATGGTGCCGCTGGCCCCGCTGCTCGCCTGGCTGCTGCCGGGCCTGGTCGCGGCGCTGCGGCGGGGTCCCCGCCGCGCGCGCGCGGCGGCGGCGCTGGCCGCGATCCTGGTCCTGCAGAGCTCGACCCTGACCGACGCCGCCGACGTGCTCGCGCGCCCGGGACGGTACGCGGAGACCGAGCGACGGCAGGGCGCCGCCGCCTGGGCCGACGGGCTGGCGTGGATGGAGGCGAACCTGCCGGCCGGCCGCGTGGTGCTGTCCGACCCCGCGACCTGCTACTCGGTGCCGATGCACACCGGACACTACGTCACCACGCTCTCGGACCAGCACAGCTCCCCGAACGACCCGCACGCCCTCACCCGCATCCTCGACGCGCGCGACGCGCTCGATCCGCACGCGACCTGGGAACGGGTGCGCGAGGTGGTGGCGCGCTACGACGTGGACACCGTGGTGCTGAACGACCGCTTCCCCGAGCCGCCGGCGCTCGACTACTGGACCCCGACGCCGGCCTGGTTCGCCGGCGTCCGCGCCCGCCTCGACGCGGAGCCGGCCGCCTTCGAACCGCGGTTCGACACCGGCGACTTCGTCGTCTACCGCGTCCATCGGGCGGCGCTCGACACGCTCGCGACCCCGCCGCCCCCGCGCCCGGCGCTCGAGGCGCCGGGGGCGGGCGACCCGCGCGCCGAGCGCCGGTTCGACCCCGCGCTGCCGGCGCTGGCGGGGTTCTCGCTCTCGGCGCGCGAGGCCGCGCACGGGGACACCGTGGTCGGCGTGGCCCGCTGGCGGGCGACCCGGGCGCTGCCGCCGGCCGTCTACTTCGTCGTCGTGCGCTTCGATCGCGCGCTGCCCGGCGACTGGCGGCCGCCCGCGCCGGTCGCGAAGCCGGTCCGCAAGATCATCGAGCGCCTGCGCGGCGAGCGCTACCGGTTCCGCGCCGACCACCCGCCGGCGGGCGGCGCCTACGGGGTGGACCTGTGGCGCCCGGACCGGGTGGTCCGCGACTCGTTCGCGGTCGTGGTGCCGCCCGACGTGGCGGAGGGCGCCTACCAGGTGCGGGTGCGCATGGTCACGCATCCGCACTACCCGAACCTGCATCTGCGTGATTTCCTGATGGACGACGACTATCTGTCGGGGGTCGCCGTCGACTCGTTCGTCGTGCGGCGCCGCGACGCCCCGGGAGGGCCCTGAGCATGTGCGGGATCAACGGCGTGTACCACTACCGGGGCGGGGTCGCCGACGCGGCGCTGGTCGAGCGGCAGGCGCTCCTCATGCGGCATCGCGGCCCCGACGACCACGGCCTGTGGCACGAGGGGCCGGTGGCGCTCGGCCACCGGCGGCTGGCGATCGTGGACCTCTCGCCCGGCGGCCACCAGCCGATGGCGAACGAGGACGGCAGCCTGTGGGTGACCTTCAACGGCGAGCTCTACAACTGGCCCGAGGTGCGCGGGCCGCTCGTCGAGCGCGGCCACCGCTTCCGCGGCGCCAGCGACACCGAGATGATCCTGCATCTCTACGAGGAGAGGGGCGACGAGGTGCCCTCGCTGCTGCGCGGCATGTTCGCGTTCGGCCTCTACGACCGCCCCCACCGGCGCCTGCTGCTGGCGCGCGACCGGCTGGGGAAGAAGCCGCTCTACTACCACGACGACGGCCGGCGCCTGGTCTTCGCCTCCGAGCTCAAGGCGCTGCTGCTCGATCCCTCGGTGCCGCGCGAGGTGGACGAGGCGGCGCTCGCCGACTACCTCACGCTCCAGTACGTGCCGTCGCCCGCCACGATCTTCCGCGGCGTGCGCAAGCTGCCCGCCGCCCACCGCCTGGTGTGCGACGGGCGCGGGGTGCGGGTCGAGCGCTACTGGTCGCTGCCGGTCGAGCCCGACGCCGGCCACCCGGAGGCCCATTACCGCGAGCGGCTGCGCGAGCTGCTCGCCGACGCGGTGCGGGTGCGGCTGATGTCGGACGTCCCGCTCGGCGCCTTCCTCTCGGGCGGCATCGACTCGGGCGTGATCGCCGCGCTCATGAGCCGGGAGATGCGCGAGCCGGTGAAGACCTTCAGCATCGGCTTCGAGGAGCAGGACTTCTCCGAGCTCCAGCACGCGCGGCGGGTGGCCCGGCACCTCGGCACCGACCACCACGAGCTGATCGTGCGCCCGCGCGCGCTCGAGCTGCTGCCGCGGCTGGTGTGGCAGCTCGACGAGCCGTTCGCCGACGCCTCGATGATCCCCACCTGGCACGTCGCCCAGATGGCGCGCCGCCACGTCACCGTGGCGCTCTCCGGCGACGGCGGCGACGAGGCGTTCGGCGGCTACACGACCTATGCCTGGGCGCGCCGCTACGCCGCGCTCGACCGCATCCCGCGCCCGCTGCGGCGGCTGGCGGGGCTGCCCGCCCGTGGCCTCGCGCCCGACCATCCGCTCGGCCGCAAGCTGCGGCGCGTCTCCCACGAGGTGGTGGACCGGCATCTCGAGGTGATGAGCTTCTTCCCCCCCCGCGAGCTGAGCCGGCTGCTCGCGCGCCCGCTGCGCGAGCGGCTGCGCGGCCACGACCCCTACGCGGCCGCGCGCGAGGCGCACGCCCGCGCCCGTGCCGCCGCCGGCGACCTGCCCGCCCTGCTGGCGATGGACGCCGCGACCTACATGATCGACGACGTGCTGGTGAAGGTGGATCGCACCTCGATGCTGGAGTCGCTCGAGGTGCGCTGTCCGCTGCTCGACCACCGGGTGCTCGAGTTCGTCGCCCGCGTCCCGTTCGAGCACAAGCTGCGTGGCGACGTCTCGAAGTGGCTGCTCAAGGAGGTCGCCCGCGACCTGCTGCCGCCGGAGATCCTGCGCCGCCCCAAGCAGGGCTTCGGCATGCCGCTCGAGCACTGGTTCGGCGGCGACTTCGGCCGGCTCGCCCACGAGGTGCTGCTCGACCCGCGCGCGCTCGGCCGCGGCTGGTTCGACCCGCGCGCGGTGCGCGGGCTGCTCGACGGCGGCGACGCCCGCACCGGGCGCCGCGCGCGCCAGACCTGGGCGCTGGTGTGCCTCGAGCTGTGGGCGCAGACCTTCCTCGACCGCCCGGGCGCGGCGGTGGCGAGCCCGCTCGCGGGGCTGGGACGGGGCGGGGCGACGGCCGCCGCATGAACCTGGCGCTGCTGATCGGCCACTTCCCGCCCGGCGCGTTCGGCGGCGCCGAGCTGCAGGCGGAGGGCTGGGCGCGCCGCCTCGCCGACCGCCACCGGGTCACGGTGGTGACGCGGCGCGACCCGCCCTCGCAGCCGGCGAGCGAGGAGCGCGACGGGTTCCGCGTCGTGCGGCTGCCGGTCGCGCCGCTGCCGGGACTGCGCACGCTGCTCGACCGGGCGGCGATCACGCGCGCGGTGGGAGCACTCGAGCCGCGGCCCGACCTGCTGCTCTGCTTCCAGACCTTCATCAGCGGCTGGGCCGGGGTGCGCGCCCAGGCGAAGCTGGGCGTGCCGGCCGTGGTCTGGGTGCGCGGCGAGGGCGAGTACCGGCTGCGCGACTCGCGCGCCATGCGCCGGCTGGCGCCCGGCGTGTGGGCGGCCGCCCGCGCCGTCGTGGTCCAGAGCGAGACGATCCGCGACGCGCTGCTCGACGAGCTGAGCCGCTGCGCGCCCGCGGCACGGGCAGGGGTGGCCGGCAAGCTCGCGGTGGTCCCCAACGGTCTCGACCTGCCCGCGGAGGTGGCGCCGCCCGGGGGCCGGGTGCTGACGGTCGGCCGGCTGATCCCGGACAAGGGCATGGACACGGTGATCGACGCGGTCGCCGGCATCCAGGGGCTGCTCACGGTGGCCGGGGACGGTCCCGAGCGCGCGCGGCTCGCGGCGCGCGCCGCCGCCCACGGCCTCGACGCGCGCTTCACCGGGTTCGTCCCGCGCGAACGGCTCGACGCCCTCTACCGCGAGGCGTGGGTGGTGGTGCTCGCCGCGCGGCGCGGCGAGGGGCTGCCGAACGTGGTGCTCGAGGCGTTCGCCCACGGCCGCCCGGTGGTGGCGACCCCGGTCGCCGGCGTGCGCGACCTGGTCGTGGACGGCGTCACCGGGCTGCTGGTGCCGCCGGGCGACCCGCGGGCGCTGCGGGACGCGCTGGCGCGGCTCGCCCACGAGCGCGGCCTGGCGGCCCGCATGGGCGAGGCCGGGCGGCGCAGCGCCGAGACCTACGGCTGGGCGCGGGTGCGCCCCCGGCTCGAGACCCTGCTCGAGCGCTGGCGGTCCGCGTGACCGCTCCGGGCGGCGGGCCGCGCTCGCGCGGCCGGATCTGCTTCCACGCCCAGTACGCCTGGCCGCTGCTCGCCCCGGGCGGCGAGTTCACCGGCGGGGCCGAGGTCCAGCAGGTGGCCCTGGCCCGCGGCCTCGTGCGGCGCGGGTTCGACGTCCACCTGGTGACCTGCGACTACGGCCAGCCGGCGCGCGCCGAGGTGGACGGGATCGTCGCGCACCGGGCCTTCCGGCCCCGGGCCGGAGCGCCGGTGCTGCGCTTCTTCCATCCGCGGCTCACCCGCTCGGTGGCGGCGCTGGCGGCGGCGGACGCCGAGGTCTACTACGTGCGCGGCGGCGGCTTCGTCGCCGGCCTGACCGCCGACCTCGCGCGCCTGCGGCGGGCGGCGTTCGTGCTCGGGGCGGCCCACGACCACGACGCGCGGCGGTCGCTGCCCCTGCTCGGCAACCCGCGCGACCGCTGGTGGTACCGGCGCGCCCTGCGGGGCGCCGACGCGGTGGTCGCCCAGACCGAGGCGCAGCGGGCGCTGTTCGCCGCCGAGTTCGGGCGCGCGAGCGAGGTGATCCCGAACCTGGTCGAGGCGCCGCCGGCCCCGGCGGACGCCGGCGCCGGGGACGCCGTGGTGTGGCTCGCGACCTACAAGCCGGCGAAGCGGCCGGAGTGGTTCGTCGAGATGGCGCGGCGCCTGCCGCACCGCCGCTTCGTCATGTGCGGCGTGATCCCGATCCCGCCGCTCACCCGCGCGGCCTGGGACGCCGCCCGGGCCGCCGCCGCCACGCAGCCCAACCTCGAGGTGCGCGGGTTCGTGGACCCGGCGCGCCGCGGCGAGCTGTTCCGCGACGCCGGGCTGCTGGTCCACACCTCGCCGGTCGAGGGGTTCCCGAACACCGTGCTGGAGGCGTGGGCCCACGGGATCCCGAGCGTCAGCGTGGTGGACCCGGACGGCGTCGTGACGCGCGAGGGCCTGGGCGCGGTGGCGGGCGCGCCGGCCGCGCTCGCGGCCGCGGTCGAGCGCCTGATGGCCGACCCGGCGGCGCGCCGGGCGG
>CAZKQE010000115.1:6549-8439 GCA_964554725.1 uncultured bacterium | reverse complement strand
CGGGTGGACGCCGCGCGGGTCGCTGCCGGCGCTGAACACCTCGGCGCCGTCCGGCGCCAGCGCCCGCGCGAAGCCCTCGGCGAGCTGGCTGCGGGCGGAGTTGTGGACGCACAGGAACAGCACCCGCCGGGGCGGGGCGGTGATGAACGCCGCCGGGCGGCGCGCGGGCTCGCTCATGACACGACCCTAGCGCAGGGCGACCGGCGAGACAATCACGCCGGCAGGTGCTGCTGGCGGAGCAGCTCCTGCATGAGCTTCGCGTTGCGGGCCGCCTGCCCGGCGTGGCAGTTGTTGAAGAAGAGGTAGGTGCGACGCGCCTGCTCGGCGAGTGCCGCCACCTTCGCCACCCACTCGCGCAGCTCCTCCTCGCGGTAGTCGTAGTCGTACCGGTCGCCGCCCCCGGCGCCGCGCTCCCCGCCCTCCCCCCGTCCCCACCAGTTCGCGGCGTTGCGGCCGTGGAAGCGGACGTAGGCGTCCTCGGCCGTCACCATCGTCACCGGCGGCAGCAGCCCGGGCAGCCGCGGCTCGTCCACCGCGCAGAAGCCGATCCGGTGCTCGCGCAGCGAGGGCTCGAGCGCCGGGGTGAGCCAGGAATCGTGCCGGAACTCGACGAACAGCGGTTCGTCCGCGAGCCGGGCGCGCAGCGCCGCGAGGTGGCGGCGATGGTCCGCGGTGCGCCGGAACCCCCATGGGAACTGGGCCAGCAGCCCGTCGTAGCGCCCGGCCGCCTTGAGCGGCGCGAGCGCGGCGAGGAACCCGCGGTAGAGCGCGGGGTCGAGCGAGCGCTCGTGCGTCATCGCCCGGTTCAGCTTCACGACGAAGCGGAAGCCGGGCGGGGTCTTCGCCACCATCCGCTCGAACATCGCCGCCTCGGGGAGCCGGTAGTACGTCGCGTTCACCTCGACCGCCTCGAACTGCCCGGCGTAGTGGGCGAGGAAGTCCGCCGGCCGCGTGCCGGGCGGGTAGAAGGGACCGACCCAGTCGGCGAACGAGTAGCCCGAGGTGCCGATCACGATGCGGCGGTCGCCGGCGGCGGCCGCGGCGGCGGGTTCGCTCACGTCCCGTCCCGCCGCGCGCGGCCGCCGACCGGACCGAACGGCACGTGGCCCATCCGCCGCCGGTGGGTGAGGGCGCCGGCCGGCACCAGGCTCGACTCCCCGAGCCGGTCGCGCACCCGGTCCATCGCCTCCCGCAGACGCCCGGCACGGTCCTCGGGGGCGAACATCTCGAGCTGCCCCTCCCCGGCCGCGCGCGCGAGGCCGCAGGCGGTGACCCCCACCAGCCGCAGCGGCTCGCCACCCCAGTTCGCCCGCCACAGGCCGCGCGCCGCCTCGAACACCGTCCGGTGGTCGGCGGTGAACGCGGGCAGCGCCCGCTGGCGGATGCGGGTGACGAAGCGGCGGTCGCGCAGCTTGACCGCCACCGTGCGCGCCCGGTAACCCTCGCCGCGCAGCCGGCGCGCGACCTGGTCCGAGAGCCGGAGCAGCGTGCCCTCGAGGAAGGCGGGGTCGTCGCAGTCCTCGGGCAGCGTCACCTCGTGGCCCATGGACTTCGCCTCGACCCCCTCGTGGTACGGCACCAGCGGGGTCTCGTCGCGGCCCCACGCCGCCTCGCGCAGCTGCGGCCCGATG
The DNA here is from genome assembly GCA_964554725.1 of uncultured bacterium. Taxonomy (GTDB): domain Bacteria; phylum Eisenbacteria; class RBG-16-71-46; order RBG-16-71-46; family RBG-16-71-46; genus WS-11. The sequence goes on along the minus strand of CAZKQE010000115.1, from coordinate 6,808 downwards.
ATGCCGAACGCCGCCCGCAGCGCCTCCGCCGGCGCCCGGGCGAGGTCGCCGATGGTGGCGATGTCCAGCGCCCGCAGACGCCCGGCGAGCTGCGGCCCCACGCCCCACAGCCCCTGCGCCGCGCACGGCCAGAACGCCCGGCGGAATCCCTCCTCGTCGAGCGCGGTGAGACCGCGCGGCTTCTCGAGTCCCGCCGCCATCTTGGCCACCAGCTTGTTGGGGCCGATGCCGATCGAGGCGGTGAGCCCGAAGCGCGTCG
>CAZKQE010000115.1:0-6539 GCA_964554725.1 uncultured bacterium | reverse complement strand
AGGTCGAGCGCGATCGCGCGCGCCGCCCCCGGGGTGTCGCGCGAGCCGCGCAGCGCGAGGAACGCCTCGTCGACGCTGAACGGTTCGACGTCGGGAGTCACCGAGAGGTAGAGATGGAGCAGGGCGAGCGAGATGGCGACGTACTTCCCGGGGTCGCCTTCCACGTAGTGGGCGTCGGGACAGAGCCGGCGGGCCTCCGGCAGCGGCATCCCGGCCCGCACCCCGCTGGGCCGCGCCTCGTAGGAGGCGGCGGTGACCACGCCGCGGCGCGAGGGATCGCCGCACACGATCACCGGCCGGCCACGCAGCGCCGGATGATGCGCCTGCTCGACCGAGGCGAAGAAGGCGTCCATGTCGACCAGCAGGATCATGCCCCCCCGCTCACCGGCCCGCCCCCCCACGCCCGGCTGAGGACCCAGCGCGGGCCGCGCGGGTCGTAGCACAGCTCGTAGCGGTCCTCGGCGCGGCTCTCGACCGAGAAGTACCGCAGCAGCACGCTGCCCTCGCGCCGGGTCCACTCCCCGGTGACCCGCCGGACGCGCACGACCCGGCCCTGCCATCGGAACCGCAGCGGCTGGATGCGCCCGTCCACGTACGCCGTGAGGACGTCGACGGGATCGCTCAGGGACTCGAAGGTCATGGGCCTGGCACCGCGGCCCACTATAGTGCACGGATGTGCACCCGGCAAGCGGGGAGAGCGTCCGCTCAGCTCCGCATGCAGGGGCCCATGACCAGGGCGGTGAGGATCCCGGCGCCGCCGAGGGCGAGGATCCTGCGCAGCCACATCCCGCGGGTGGTGACGGGACTGGGGCGCGGCTCGAGCGCGATCAGCAGCTCGGGCGGCAGCTTCGAGACCGGGACGGGCGTGGCGGCGCCCCCGGCGACGGCCGCCACGGGCGGGGCGACGCGGTCGCCGGTCGCGGCGCCGCAGTAGACACAGCGCTCGCTGCGCAGCAGGGCGACCGGACGGCCGCAGCCGGCGCAGGTGGCCTTCGGCGCCGGCCGGGGCCGGGGGCCGAAGCCGCGGATGCCCATCGTCGTCCTCCCGCTCGCGCGGCCGGCGGTCGCCGCAGCCCGGCCCGGCGCGGTCAGCCGTGGGCGCGCAGCGGCGGCGGCGGATCGCTCCGGCGCACGCCGTAGGCGCTGCGGAAGTGGCGGGCGCCGGCGGCGCTCAGGCGCCAGCGGCCGCCCTCGTGGCGGAACAGCGCCCGGCCCTCGCGCCGCGCCGCGGCCAGGCGCGCACCCGGCCGGGCGGGCAGTCCGAGACCGGAGCGGGACGCCTGCTCGCGCAGCTCGCCCACGGTGAACGACGAGGCCCCGGTGCGCGCGAGCAGCTGGGCGACGCACACGAGCACGTTGTCGGCCGGCGCCACCAGGCGGAGCCGGCGCGCGACGCGACGGACCAGCGGTCGCGGCCGCCGCGAGCCGGAGGCGCCGCGGGCGGCGGCCGGCGGCCGCGAGCGCACGCCGCCGGGCCGACGCGACGCCGACACCTCGGCATAGAGCGACACGAGCTCCAGCACCGTGCGCCGCGTGCCGGCATCGAGCCGTGCCAGCGCGCGGTCCAGCGCCTCGCGCCGCGCGGCCGCCAGCCGCAGGTCGCGCTTCGTCCCGGATCCCGTCATGGGGTCCTCCCTCGCCGTCCGCGGGCGCCCCCGCGATGGCGCGGGGCGGCCCTCGCGACGGTTATCGGACGGTGCGGGCCGCGGATTCACCCCGGGCGCCGGGCGGGGCCGGCGGCGGACGGAGGCTAGGCGGCCGGCGCGGCGGGGGCCGGCGGCGCGGCCGGGGTGCGCTTCAGGTCGAGGGCGCGGCGCAGGACGCTGAGGAACGCGCTCGCCAGCATGACGATCGCGCCCGCCCACACCAGGTTGATGAGCGGCTTCGTGCTCACCTCGACCGCCAGCACGCTGCCGGTCCCCTCGCGCGGCATGCCGGGCAGCTCGAGGGCGACGCGGCCGGTGTTGGGGTCCACGGAGGTGATCCGGATCGAGCCGCCCCCCGGCAGGTAGTCGGGGATGCTGTTCGGGATCCCGCTCGCCATGTTCATCTCGAGGACCGGGCGCGCCGGCACCGTGCGGCCGCCGATCTCGACCCGCAGCCGGGCGGCGACCCGCACCAGGTCGGCGCCCATCTGGCGGTCGAAGTCGATGAACGTGTAGGCCGCCTGGCCGACCCGCTTCGTCTCCCCCTTCTCGAACCACACCCCCCGCGCCGCCGGGTCGTCGCCCGCCATGTCGAGCGGCGAGATGTAGATGTCGTGGGTGACGAACCGCTCGATGTGCGGCTTCTTCATGTACCCCTTGTTGAACTCGCTCCAGTACATGTAGGGCGAGGCCTGGAAGCGCCCCTCGGGGGCGCTCACCGCGATCATCGCGTGGTCCTTGCCCTCGCGGTCCTGCCGCATCCCCTCGAAGCGCAGCCGGTAGCCGAGCGCCGCCCGTTCCTGTCCTTCCGGGAGCTGCACCTGGACCGAACGGCCGTAGTTGGACGAGGCGATGATGCCGATCAGGAGCGTCGCCGCCCCGAGGTGGCCCAGGTAGGCGATGCCGTGCTTCCAGCCGGCGCGGAACCCGCGCACGGTGACCACCGTGTTCGCCGCCAGCGCGAATCCGGCCCCGAACAGCACCGCCATCGGGATCGGCTCGCGCACGCCGAGCAGGGCGGCGACCAGCGTCAGCGACAGCGCCGCGACCACGGACGGCAGCACGGCGACGAGGAACGGCCGCGCCTCCTGCCGGCGCCAGCGCATGAGCGGGGCGATCCCGAGCAGCAGGCCCATCGCGATCGCGAGCGGGGCGTTCACCAGGTTGTAGTACGAGACCTGCACGTTCGACGGCGGCCCGAACAGCCGGGTGATGAGCGGCGCGCTCATGCCGACGGCGATGAGCGCGCACATCAGCATGAACACGAGCTGGCCCAGCCACATCATGGACTCGCGCGAGAAATTGCCGAGCGGCTGCACCGGGCCCGGGATGTCGCGCAGCCGCAGCAGCAGGCCGCCGTAGCCCACGACCATGATGAGGAACAGGAACGAGAGCAGGAAACCGTTGAGCCCGAGGTTGACGAACGAGTGGACCGAGAAGTCGGCGAGCACGCCGCTGCGGGTGAGGAACGAGGCGTAGAGCACCAGCACGTACGAGGTGATCGCGAGGAACAGGTTCGTGCGGCGCAGGCTCCCGGTCACGCGCTGGACCAGCAGCCCGTGGACCAGGGCGATGTTCGAGAGCCAGGGGATGAGCGAGCCGTTCTCGACCGGGTCCCAGCCCCAGTAGCCGCCCCAGCCCAGCACCTTGTAGGCCCAGACGCCGCCCATGATGAAGCCGGTGGCGAGGATGCCGAGCGAGAACACCGACCACGGCATCACCGCCTTCACCCAGCCGTCGTAGTCGCGGCGGACCAGCGCCGCCATCGCCAGCGCGAACGGCGCCACCAGCGACGAGAAGCCGGTGAACAGGACCGGCGGGTGGATCGTCATCCACGGGTCCTGCAGGAGCGGGTTGAGGCCCTGGCCGTCGAGCGGGATCCGCCCGCCCGGGAAGGTGAGGAAGGGTCCGCGCATCACCGTCACCAGCCCCAGCATGATCAGCGGCAGGTTGAGGAAGAACATCGCCGGCACGGTGAGGGCGTGCCGCACCCGCATCATCACCAGCCCCAGCGTGCAGGTGAGCAGGGCCCACAGGACGAACGTGCCCTCCTGCCCGCCCCAGAACGCGGCGAACACGTAGCGGGACGGCATCGCGCGCGAGGTGTACGAGGCGACGTACTGGTACTGGTACTGGTGCGTGAACAGGATCGTCCACAGGTACGCGGTGGCGCCGGCGAGCGCCAGCCACTGCACCCGGAAGGCGACGCGGGCGGGGCGCAGCGCGGCCTCCCGGCCCCCCATGGCGGCGAGGAACGCGAGCCCCGCCGCCAGCGAGGCGAGGAAGCCGACCCAGGTGATCAGCTGTCCCGGGTTCAAGAGGCTCCGCCGTCCTTCGCGCCCTCGGCCTGGTACTTGGAGGGGCACTTCACCAGCAGCTGCTCGGCCCCGAAGGTGCCGTCCCGGTAGCGGCCGATGGCGACGATCGAGGTCGCCTGGTCGAAGTTGCCCGGGATGACGCCGTGGTACTCGACCGACAGGGTCTCACCGTGCTCGTCCTTGAGCCGGAAGCTCAGGAACTGCTCCTCCTGCCGCATCACGTAGGCCTTGTCGGCGAGCACGCCGTTCACCTGGACGAGGCCCGAGGACCGGCGGGCCTCGGCGAACGAGATGTACGGCGTCACGGTCTTGTTGAAACTGGTCACGCCCACCACCAGCGCGACCGCCACCAGGCCCAGCGCCAGGACCACCTTGAGGTTCATCGCTTCTCCAGCTCCTTCACGCGGCGCTCGAGCCTCATCAGATACCCCCAGAGCATCGCCCAGCCGAGCAGGGCGACCCCCAGCACCACCATGTCACCGCTCACAGCATACCTCCCCGCGGGTCGCCCCGCGCCTCAGGCCTCGTCCCGTCGCAGCTCGAGCCGGGCGACCCGCACGCGCAGCGCCTGCATCCAGGCGTACAACCCGGTGAACCCCAGCAGCATGGCGAAGAACGCGGTGCGGATGCGCGGGTCCATGTCGAGCTTCCCGCGCGGGTTGATGATGGGGTCGGGGTGCAGCGAGAAGTAGATTCGCGGCACCACGAACACCAGGAACGGGACCGAGACGAACGCCAGCGCCGAGTAGACCGCGGCCAGCCGCGCCCGCCGCTCCGGGTCCTCGATCGCCCCGCGCAGCGCCAGGTAGGCGGCGTACACCAGCAGCAGGAAGAAGATCGAGGTCTCGCGCGGGTCCCAGTTCCAGTAGGACCCCCACATCGCCTTCGCCCACAGCGACCCGCTCACCGTCGCCAGCACGCAGAACAGCAGCCCGATCTCGGCGGCCGCGGCCGCGTGGTGGTCGTGCTCCATGCGGCGCCGGCGCAGGTAGAGCACGCTGTGGATCATGGACCAGCCGAGCGCCAGCACCGTCACCCAGGCGGCGGGGATGTGGAAGTAGAGCACGCGGGTGGTGACGCCGAGGACCGGGACCAGCGGCGCCCACAGGAACGCCGCCAGCAGCCAGCCGGCGATCCACCAGAACAGCGCCACCCGCGCGATCACGCGCACCCCTCCGGAGCCCGCATCAGTCCTCCCACAGATGGTCGTACAGTACCATGCTCGCCGCCAGCAGGGCGGTCGCGTAGGCGGCGAGCAGGCGCGCCTCGGGGCCGATCGGCCCCCCCGACCACTGGGCGCGCATCCCGCTCACCGCCGCGGCGAGCACCGGCAGCAGCAGCGGCAGCGAGACGCCGGCGAACAGCGCCCCCCGCCCGCGCGTCTGGGCGATGATCGCCCCCACCAGGGTCGCGGCGCAGGCCAGCGCCAGGCTGCCGAGCCCGAGCAGGGCGAGGAACGCCCCCCAGCGCGGCGGCGGCGCTCCCATGAGCGCCAGGAACAGCGGCACCGTGACCAGCTCGATGACGGCGAGGAACACCAGGTTGAACAGCAGCTTGCCGAGCGCGATCGCCGTCGGCGACGCGGTGAGCCGCAGCAGGGTCAGGGTGTGCCCCTCGACCTCGCGCACGAAGGCGTGGCTCAGCGAAGCCAGCGCCGCGAACAGCAGCACGATCCACAGCAGCGCCGCGAGCAGGTCGGGCCGGTCCCCCAGGCGTCCCACCGCGAAGCTGACGCTGGTGAGCGTGGTGACCGCGAACAGCAGCGCCGCGTTGAGCCCGTAGCGGGTGCGCCACTCGCTGCGGCACTCCTTACGCAGGATGGCCCAGACCGCGGCCGCGGAGCTCGATCCGTCGCTCGGCAAGGCCCCACTCCCTTTCGTCGTTGGTGGCGATCAGCACCAGGGCCGCCTCGCGCTCGCGCGCGACCAGCCCCGCCAGCATCCCGCGCCCCTCCTCGTCGAGATGGCCGCCCGGCTCGTCGAGCAGCAGCACCGGCGGGCGGTGGAGCGTCGCGAAGGCGAGGCGCAGCCGCTGCCGCATCCCCGAGGAGAGCGCGGCGACCCGGTCGTCCGCCCGCGCCTCGAGCCCGACCCGCGCCAGCGCCTCGGCGGCGGCGGCGGCCGGCGCCGGCATCCCGCGCGCCTCGGCCACGAAGGTCAGGTTCTCGGCCGCGGAGAGCTCCTCGTAGAACGCCAGCTCCGGGGAGGCGTAGCCCACCTGCCGCCGGCGCTCGGCGGGCGCCAGCGCGCGCCCGGCGACGGTGAGGGCGCCGTGGCCGCGGTTCGCCCGCAGCAGACCGGCGACGATCCGCAGCAGCGTGCTCTTGCCGGCGCCGTTGGGACCGGTGACGGCGGTGACGCCCGGCCCCCGCAGCGCGAAGCTCACCGGCTCGAGGCCCGCGCGGCGACCGTAGCGGTGCGCCAGCTCCCGGGCCTCCAGCGCCACCGGGGCGGCGGGCGGGGACGCGGCCGGAGCGGGGCTCACGCGCCGCTCGCGTCCGGCGCCGCGCTGGCGGCGGGCGCCCCGTCCGGGGCCGCGCCCGGGGCCGCGCCCGGCAGCGCCGCGATCAGCCGCT
>CAZKQE010000114.1:4941-8455 GCA_964554725.1 uncultured bacterium | reverse complement strand
GCCGCGCGGCGGGCTTGGACGCGGCGCGGGCGGGCCGCGCCGCCTTCTTGGCCTTGGTCCGGGCGGGGGTGGACTTGCGTGACTGGGCCATCGGGTCCTCCGGTGCTATCGGTTGTCGGCTGGCGAGAGCCGTTTCACGTCGACGGGTTCGAGCCTTCCCACGACCTCGGTCACCAGGCGGATGACGATCGGCGCCATGCGCCCCGCGACGGCGAGGATCTGGGGGATGCTGACCGGCTCGAGATGGTCGGGATCGCAGGTGTCGGTCACCACGTTGAACGACAGCACGCGCTGGCCGCCGTGGACCGCGGCGATGACCTCGGGGACCAGCGACATGCCGACGACGTCGGCGCCGATCCAGCGCAGGAACCGGTACTCCGCGGCGGTCTCGACGTAGGGCCCGGCGACGCCGACGAACACCGCCCGCTGGAGCTGCAGGTCTAGGGCGGCGGCGCCCTGCTCGGCGAGCTCGATCAGGTCGCGCGCGTAGGGCTCGCTCATGTCCGGGAAGCGCGGGCCCAGCGTGTCGTCGTTCACGCCGATCAGCGGATTGTCGCCCATCAGGTTGATGTGGTCGCGCGTCACGACGAGCGTCCCGGCCGGCATGGTCGGGTTGAGCCCGCCGACCGCGTTCGTGATCACGAGCGTGCCACAGCCGAGCGCCTTGAGCACCCGCACCGGGAACGCGACCTGCTCCATCGGGTAGCCTTCGTAGTAGTGGACGCGGCCCTTCATCACCGCGACCGGCCGCCCGGCGAGGCGGCCCAGGTGCAGCTCGCCGGCGTGGCTCTCGACCGTCGAGTGCGGGAAGTGCGGGATCTCGCGGTAGGGGACCACGGTCTCGACCTCGAGCGCGGCGGCGAAGTCGCCGAGCCCGGTGCCGAGGATGACGCCCACCTCGGGGCGCACCGGCGTGCGCGCGCGCACGTGCGCGGCCGCCTCCTCGATGCGCGCCCTCAGTTCACCCGCCATCGTCCCTCCGCGGCGCCTCGCGCGCCGTCCGCCATCCACCCCGTGAGTCCCGCGCGGCGCGCGCCGGGCCGCACGCGCGCCCGCAGGAGCGTCCTCACCCCATCCGCAGCGCCATGTCGCGCAGCGTGTTGACCAGGAACATCTGCGCCAGCCAGATCACCAGCATGGCGATGAACGGCGCCAGGTCGAGGCCCGACACGATGGTCGGGAACAGCCGCCGGATCGGGTGGCAGACCGTGTCCGAGATCCGCTCCAGCGCCATCACGATCGGATTGCTCGGGTCCGGCCGCACCCAGCTGAGCAGCGCGTTCACGAAGATGACCAGCAGCAGCAGCTGGAGCACCACGTTGATCACCGCCGCCAGCGCCTCCAGCAGGTTCCCGATGACGAACATCGTCAGTCCCTCCCTGGACCCGGGCGCTCGCCGAAGATCGCCGAGCCGACGCGGACCATGGTGGCCCCCTCCTCGACGGCGACCTCGTAGTCGCCACTCATCCCCATCGACAGCTCCGGCAGCCCCAGACCCAGCGCACGTTCGCCCGCGTCGCGCAGCGCGCGCAGGCGGGCGAACGCGGGCCGGGCGTCCCCGGGTCGCGCGACCGGGGGGCCGACGGTCATCAGACCATCGAGCGCCAGCCCGGCCAGCGCCGCCACCCGCTCCAGCAGACCCATCACGGCTTCGGGCGCGACGCCGAACTTGGTCGCCTCGCCGCTCACGTTGACCTCGACCATCACCGGCAACCGCCGCCCGGCGGCCACCGCCCGCCGCGACAGCGCCTCGGCCAGCGCCGCCGAGTCCACGCCGTGCACCCGGTCGAACCGCTCGACCGCCCGCCCGGCCTTGTTACGCTGCAGGTGCCCGATCAGGTGCCAGCGCACCCGGACCCCGGCCAGCGCCGCCTGGTGCCCCTCGGCCTCCTGGACCCGGTTCTCACCCAGGTCGGAGAGCCCGAGGGCCACCGCCTCGCGGATCGCTCCCTCCGGCACCGTCTTCACCACCCCCACCAGCGTCACCGCGCCGGGATCCCGCCCGGCCCGGACCGCGGCCCGGGCGATGCGGCTCCGGACCTCGTCCAGACGGGCGCCGATCGCCGGCGGAGGGGGGTCCACAGGACGCGCGAGGGTAGTCGCCGCCTCCGGGGGCTGCAAGCGGAAAAGACCGCTCCCGGCGCGGCCCCGGAAGGGCTCCCGGCCCCCCCGTCAGAGCATCGTCAGGGCCAGCTCCAGCTCGGTGCGGCTGCTCCAGTTCGCGCGCATCGCACGGCCGGCGGGACAGTCGCCGCAGCCGGACTCGACCTCGATCAGGAGCCGCGCCCGTCCGCTCGCGAGGCCGGACAGCGAGCCGCGCGGGAACAGCCAGCGGCCCTCGCCGAGGTCGCTCGCCGTCACCGGGTCGCCGACGCCGGTCAGCGTGACCCGGTGCCAGAGCTCCGGCAGCGGGGGGAGCGTGACCACCAGCAGCTCCTCGGCGCGCAGCACCGCCTGGGCCGGGGCCGGGTGGGTCACCACCGGGAAGGGGGCGAGGCGCACGCGGGCGGCCTCGGCGGGGACCCCGGGCCCGCCCGAGTTCGCCAACGTCACCCACGCGGGGTCCCCGGCCGCGGTCCCCGCCGCGGGATCCTCGCGCCCGAGCCGGTAGGCGACCCGGCCGCGGCCGTCCACCGTGCGCGACAGGGGCCGGCCGTCGATCGTCACCTCGCCGGCCTCGAGAGCGGGGCCGCGCCCGCCGGCGCGGTACTCGACCCGCAGGTCCTGGTCGAAGAGCCGCAGCGGCCCGCGCGGGTCCACCAGCTCGGCACTGCGGCGGAGCCGCACCTCGAGCGTGACCCCGACGCCCGCCCCGGCCGCGCCCGGCGGCCGCACGGGCGGACGCGCGGAGGCGGCGCAGCCGGCGAGCCACGGCAGGCACGCGGCCACCAGCGCCGCGGCGACGGCGCGGCGGCGCGCGAGGGCGGGGTGGCGGTTCACGTGGGATGGGATGGAGGGATGGTGGAGGCGGCGGGAATCGAACCCGCGTCCGAAAGCCGTTTCCCAGGCAGTCCTACAGGCGTGTCCGGCCGATTAGGTCTCGCGCTTCCCCGCTCCGACCGGCGGGATCGTGGATGCGCCAGCTCGATTGGATCTCGTCCGCGGCCCCCGAGCGAGAGCGTTGGACCAGCCTGCGTTTATCTGACGCCCGCTCCGGTCCCCACAGGCGGGGTCCGGGCGACCGTCGCCGCTAGTTAGGCGGCGAGAGCCAACTGCTGGTTCTCGGCAGTTGTGTTGTTCCCGCTTTTTTGACGAGGTCACGGGTCCCCGGCCTGCACTCCCTGGTTCTCGACCCCCGTCGAGACCTGTCGCCCCCCAAGGTGATGGCGCCCCCGGTGGGCCGGGAGCGCGGTCGTCATGCTACCGGCGTCCCGCCGGGATGTCACCGATGGTTTGAGATGCCCGGCGCGGCCGGACGATGCGGACGCCGGAGGGGGCGGCCGCACCGACCGGCGCCCGGCTCAGAACGGGATGTCGTCGTCGGGGCCGCCGCCGAAGTCGTCGCGGATCGTGC
>CAZKQE010000114.1:2860-4841 GCA_964554725.1 uncultured bacterium | reverse complement strand
GCTCAGAACGGGATGTCGTCGTCGGGGCCGCCGCCGAAGTCGTCGCGGATCGTGCCCTCGTCCGGCGGCACGGTGGCCTCGGCGTCGTCGGGCGGCCGCTCGCCGCGCCCGCCCAGCATCTGGACGTTGCGGGCGACGATCTCGGTCGTGTAGCGCTTCTGGCCCTGCTGGTCCTGCCACTGGCGGGTGCGGATGCTGCCCTCGATGTAGACCTGGCGGCCCTTCGTGAGGTACTGGCCGCAGATCTCGGCCTGCTTGCCCCACACGACCACCCGGTGCCACTCGGTGGCCTCCTGCTTCTGGCCGTTCTTGTCGGTCCACTTCTCGGTGGTGGCGAGGCGCAGGTTGGCGACCGCCTGCTGGCCCTGGGTGTAGCGCAGCTCCGGATTCGCCCCCAGGTTGCCGATCAGGATCACCTTGTTGACGCCGCTCATGACGCGACTCCTTTCGTGTTGGATGGGGTCCCCGTCGCGGGGGCCCTGTCGAGGCCGGGAGCATACGGACCCGCGGGGCGCCGCGCAATCGCCGCCGCGGGCCCGATTGACGCCCCCCCGGCGGGCCGCGTATCCTCCGTCGTCCGCGATCGCACGGTCATGTCCGGGGCGTGGCGCAGCCCGGTAGCGCACCTGCTTTGGGAGCAGGGTGTCGGAGGTTCGAATCCTCTCGCCCCGATGGCTTGTCCGGCGGCCAGCGCCCTGGTGAGGAACCCGCGCCTGTAGCTCAGACGGATAGAGCAACGGATTTCTAATCCGTGGGTCGGGGGTTCGATTCCCTCCAGGCGCGCCACCCCGGGCCGAGCGACGGGGGGCCGGCGCGCCGCGCGGGTCCCGGCGCGACGACGGCGCGGGCGGGGCGGTCCTCGCGACCGCCCGCCCGGGTCGGACGGCGGTGGATGTAGCTCAGCTGGTAGAGCACTGGACTGTGGCTCCAGTGGTCGCGGGTTCGAGCCCCGTCATCCACCCCATCCCACCCGGCCCGCGGGGCGCGGTCGGTCCCGCCGCGCCGCCGGGGGGCGACGGCCGCCGCTCAGCCGCTCACCGGACGCCGGGCGTCGAGCACCTCGCGCACCTTGTGCGCCAGCGCCTCGCGGGTGAAGGGCTTCTGCAGGAACGCCGAACGACCCTCGCGCACCGCCTCGCGCAGCACCGCGTCGTCCGTGTACCCCGAGATGAAGAGCACGCGCAGCCCCGGATGCGCGGCCGTGAGCTGCGCCGCCAGCTCGGGTCCGGGCAGACCCGGCATCACGACGTCGGTCACCAGCAGCTGGAGCGGCCCGCCGTGGGCGGCCACCGTCGCGCGGTCGCCCGAGGCGGCGGTGAGGACGCGGTAGCCGAGGCCGTCGAGGGTCGTGCGGATCAGCTCGCGCACGGTGGGCTCGTCCTCGACCACCAGCACGGTCTCGCCGCCGCGCGGCAGCGGCGCGCCCGGCGCGCCCGGCGACCGCGACGCGAGGGACGCCTCGCCCCCCGCGCGGCAGGGCAGGTAGACGCGGAACACGGCCCCGTGGCCGGGCTCGCTGTAGACGACGATGTCGCCGCCGCTCTGCCGCACGATGCCGTAGACCGTCGCCAGACCGAGCCCGGTCCCCTTGCCCACCTCCTTGGTGGTGAAGAACGGCTCGAACACGCGCGCGCGGGTCTCGGCGTCCATGCCGACCCCGGTGTCGGTCACCGTCAGGGTGACGTAGCGGCCCGCGGGCAGGGCCGGATGGCGCGGGGCGGTGGCGGGGCTCACCTCCTCCTCGCCGGTGGCGAGCGTCAGGCGGCCCCCGCGCGGCATCGCGTCGCGCGCGTTGATCGCGAGGTTCATGATGACCTGCTGCATCTGGTGCTCGTCGGCGTGGACCGCGCTCAACCGCGGATCGAGGCGAACCTCGAGCTGGATGTCCTCGCCGATCAGGCGGCGCAGCAGGCCGCCGATGCCGGCCAGGATCTGGTTCAGGTCGAGGTCGCGGGACTCCAGCATCTGCTTGCGGCTGACG
>CAZKQE010000114.1:0-2850 GCA_964554725.1 uncultured bacterium | reverse complement strand
GGCCAGCAGCTGCCGGGTGAGCGCCGCCGCGCGCTGCGCCGCCCGGTGGATCTCGTCGACGGCGTCGCGCTTCGCGTCCCCGGCCGGCAGCTGGCCCTGCAGGCGCTCGCCGTAGCCGAGGATGACCGTGAGCAGGTTGTTGAAGTCGTGGGCGACGCCGCCGGCGAGCCGGCCGATCGCGTCCATCTTCTGCGACTGGCGGAGCTGCTCCTCGCTGTCGCGCAGCGCCTCCTCGGTCCGCAGGCGGTCGGAGATGTCGCGAAAGCTCCACACGCGGCCGACGCTGCGGCCGTCGATCCGCTGCGGCATCGAGTAGCGCTCGAACACCCGGCCGTCCTTGAACTGCAGCACGTCGTGGCTCTCGGCATCGGGCCGCGAGTAGAGCTCGCGCACCTTGGCGACGAACGCGTCGGGGTCCCGGAGCTGATCGAGCACGGACGCGATCGCCCGGTCGTCGTCGCGGGCCTCGAGGATCTCGGGCGGGATGCCCCACATCGCCGCGAACTTCCGGTTGTGGCTGACGATCCGCCCCTCGAGGTCCACGACCAGGATGCCGTCGGCGGTGGAATCCAGGGTCGCGGTGAGGAGCGAGAGGGCGCCGCGCAGCTCCGACTCGGCGGCGACCCGCTCCGAGATGTCGCGCAGGAAGCCGGTGAAGACCGGGCGCCCCGAGCCCGCGACCCGCGAGACGGTCAGCTCGACCGGGAACTCGGTCCCGTCGGCCCGCATCGCGGTCATCGTCAGGCGGCGGCCGATGATGCGCTCCTCGCCGGTCTCGAGGTAGCGGGCGAGGCCGCGGCGGTGCGCCTCGCGGTGCGCGGGCGGCACGATGAGGGCGGCCATCGGGCGACCGAGCGCCTCGGCGCGCCGGTAGCCGAACGTACGCTCGGCCGCGGGATTGAAGTCGAGCACGTCGCCGTTGTGGTCCATGATGACGATCGCGTCGAGGGCGGACTCGAGGATCGCCCCCTTGCGCGCCTCGCTCGACTGCAGCATCTCCTCGGCCTGCCGGTACGCGCTGATGTCCACCATCAGCCCCGCCAGCCCGCCGGACCCGCCGGCGGCGGACGCCCGCGCGTGGACGCGGTCCCGCACCCACAGCGTGGGGCCGGCGGCGGTCACCACCCGGTAGTCGACCTCGCCCCGGGATCCGCTGCGCAGGAGCGTGCGCAGGAACTCGAGCACGCGCCGGCGGTCGTCGGGGTGGACCAGCGTCTCCCAGAAGCGCGGCTCGGCGAGCCAGCGCGCGGGCGGGTGGCCGAGGATGCCCTCGACCCGGCCGGCCACGTACGTGAAGCGGGGCGCGTCGCCGACCAGGTCGGCCCCCCACACGACCGCCTCGAGCCCATCGAGGAGTCCCGGCTCCGGGACACCGTGCGGATCGGTCGCCGGGTGCGGTTCCCTGACGCTCATCCGTCCTCCCGATCGCGGGGACGACCCGCGGTTGCGATCCCGCGCGGCGTCCCTGCGGCGGGAACCGCCCGCATTGTGCTCCCGTCGGGGCCCCGCGCGCCAGTACGTGGAGGCCCCCGGGCGGGCGGGCCGCAGGTCAGCTCCGGTCCAGCCACCGCGCCAGCGCCCGCAGCGCCCTCGCGCGGTGGGAGATGGCGTTCTTCTCCTCCGGGCCCAGTTCGGCCAGGGTGCGTCCCGAGCCCGCGACCTCGAACACCGGGTCGTAGCCGAACCCGCCCGACCCGCGCGGGGCGACGGTGATGAAGCCCTCGAGCACGCCCTCGCCGACCCGCTCGTCCCCGTCCGGGAAGCGCGCGACGCACACCGTGCGGAAGCGGGCGCCGCGGGCCCCGGCCGGGACGGCGCGCAGCCGCTCGAGCAGCAGCGCGAGGTTCGCCGCGTCGTCCGCCCGCTCGCCCGCGAAGCGGGCCGAGCGGGGACCCGGGGCGCCGCCCAGCGCGTCCACCTCGAGGCCGGAGTCGTCGGCGAGCGCCGGCAGGCCGGTGTGGCGCAGCGCCGCCTCGGCCTTGAGGCGGGCGTTGTCGAGCAGGGTGGCGCCGGTCTCCGCCGGCTCGCTCGCGCCCGGGAACTCCGCGAGCGGCCGCAGCACCCGTCCGGGGGCGGCGAGCAGCACGCCCAGCTCGCGCAGCTTGCCCGCGTTGAAGGTCGCGAGCACCAGCTCGGACGGGCTCACCCGGCCGGCAGCAGCCCCGAGTCGCCCAGCAGACGGCGCTGCGCGGCGATCACCCGCTTCACTCCGCCGCGCGCCAGCCGCAGCAGGGCGCGCAGCTCGGCCTCGCTGAACGAGACCGACTCGCCGGTGCCCTGCACCTCGACGAAGCGGCCGCTGCCGGTCATGACGACGTTCATGTCCACCTGGGCGGTCGAGTCCTCGGCGTAGTCCAGGTCGAGGCAGGGCGTCCCCGCCACCAGCCCGACCGAGACCGCCGCCAGCATGTCCCGCAGCGGCGGCGCCGTGAGCTGGCCGCGGTTCGAGAGGGTGACGAACGCGTCGTGCAGGGCGACCAGGGCGCCGTCGATCGCCGCCGTGCGCGTGCCGCCGTCGGCCTGCAGCACGTCGCAGTCGAGGATGATCGTGCGCTCGCCGAACGCCCGCAGGTCGGTGACCGCCCGCAGCGAGCGGCCGATGAGCCGCTGGATCTCCTGGGCGCGGCCCCCGGTCTGCGCGGTGCGCGGGGTGCGCTCGCCGGTCGCGCGCGGCAGCATGCCGTACTCCGCCGTCACCCAGCCCTGGCCGCGCCCGCGCAGCCAGCCCGGGATGCGCTCCTCCACCGTGGCGGTGCACAGCACCCGGGTGCGTCCCAGGTGGACGATCGCCGAGCCCTCGGCGTGGGCGAGCACGCTCTCCTTGAGCGCCGAGGCCCCGCGCTCTCCGAC
>CAZKQE010000113.1:1747-8518 GCA_964554725.1 uncultured bacterium | reverse complement strand
GACCGGGCCGGAAATCCCGTTCTGCTGGTGGGGCGTGGCCAAGTGGTAAGGCACGAGACTTTGGATCTCGCATCCGGAGGTTCGAATCCTCCCGCCCCAGCCAGCTTCGGGCCCGGGCGGGGGCTCCGGGGCGGCGAGTCGGCCTGGCCCAATCCGTGAGGCACGCGCCCGCGCGGCGCGGAGACGAGACGCATGGATCCCTGCCGCATCTTCGCCGGCAACGCCAGCCGGCGGCTGGCGCAGTCCATCTGCGACCGGCTCCAGGTCCCGCTCGGCGACGCCGACGTGGGACGCTTCGAGGACGGCGAGGTCTCGGTCCGCTTCAACGAGAACATTCGCGGCACCGACGTGTTCATCATCCAGTCCACCGGGGCTCCGGCGGACAATCTGATGGAGCTGCTGGTGATGCTCGACGCCGCCAAGCGCGCGTCGGCCCGGCGCGTGACCGCGGTGATGCCGTACTTCGGCTACGCGCGGCAGGACCGCAAGGACCAGCCGCGCGCGCCGATCTCCGCCAAGCTGGTCGCCAACCTGATCACCGTCGCCGGCGCGGACCGCGTGCTGTGCATGGACCTGCACAGCGCCCAGATCCAGGGCTTCTTCGACATCCCGTTCGACCACCTGTACGCCGCCCCGGTGCTGATCGACTACTTCGCGCAGAAGCGGCTGCCGGACCTGGTCGTCATGGCGCCGGACGTGGGCGGCGTGAAGATGGCGCGCGCCTACGCCAAGCGGCTGGGGGCCGGGCTGGCGCTCGCCGACAAGCGGCGGCCGCGACCGGACTCGGTCGAGATCATGAACATCATCGGCGACGTCAAGGACCGGACCGCGGTGCTGTTCGACGACGTGGTGACCACCGGCAGCACGCTGTGCCAGGCGGCCGAGGCGATCCGCGCGGCGGGCGCGCGCGAGATCTACGCCGGCGTCACGCACGGCGTGCTGAGCGCCAGCGCCCGCGAGCGGATCGTGCGCTCGCCGATCAAGGAGCTGGTCGTCACCGACACCGTGCAACACGACCCGGCGATCCTGCCGGGCAAGGTCACCGAACTCTCGGTCGCGGGGCTGCTGGGCGAGGCCGTGCAGCGCATCCACGAGGAGCGTTCACTCAGTTCGCTGTTCGTATGAACCCCGGGGAGCGCGCGGCGCGTCGCCGCGGCGCGGCCCCTGCGACAGGCAAGGAGGAGATGTCATGGCTGTCATCCCGTTGAGCGGCACGCGCCGGCTCGCGCTCGGCAAGGGCGGCGCCCGCAAGGCCCGCGCCGCCGGGCACATCCCCGGCGTGCTCTACGGTCACGGCGAGGATCCGGTCGCGGTCAGCATCCAGGCCCGCGAGTTCGACCTCGCGCTGCGTGGCCACAAGGGCGGGAACCCGATCGTGAACCTGGCCCTGAACGGCGGCGAGTACACCGCGCTGATCCGCGACGTCCAGTACGACCCGCTCACCCACTCGATCCTCCACCTCGACTTCCAGCACATCTCGCTGACGGAGACGATCGAGGTCCGCGTCGCGGTCCACCTGACCGGGCTGCCGGTCGGCGTCAAGGACGGCGGCGGGATCCTCGAGACCATCCTGCGCGAGATCGAGGTGCGCTGCCTGCCGACCGCCATCCCGCCCTTCATCGAGGTGGACGTGAGCCGCCTCGAGATCGGCGACTCGGTCCACGTGCGCGACATCTCGGTCGCCGACGTCACGATCCTGAACGACGGGGGTGAGACGGTCGCCACCGTGGTGCCCCCGACCGTGATGGAGGAGAAGGCGGCGGAGGAGGCGGTGGCCGAGCCGGGCGCGGCCGAGCCCGAGGTGATCGCGAAGGGCAAGAAGGAGGAGGGCGAAGCCGCCGGCGACGCCAAGGACAAGAAGGAGGAGAAGGGGAAGAAGTAGGACGTGCGACTCGTGGTGGGTCTCGGCAACCCGGGACGGCGCTACGCGGACACGCGGCACAACGTGGCGTGGCCGGTGCTCGACGAGCTGGCCCGCCGCTGGGGCGCCCGGGCGATCGACGGCCCGCCGCTGTGGTCGGCGCGCCGGGCCGAGGTCGCGGACGGCGTCGTGCTGATGCAGCCGCTCACGTTCATGAACCGGGCGGGGGAGGCGGTGGGCGCCTGGCAGCGGGGCCCGCAGGGACCGGCCGCGGACCTGCTGGTCGTCACCGACGACGTGTACCTGCCGGTCGGCGCGCTGCGGCTGCGGGCGCGCGGGTCGAGCGGCGGACATCGCGGGCTCGAGAGCATCGAGCAGGCGCTGGGGAACCGGGAGTTCGCCCGGCTGCGGATCGGGGTCGGCGCGGCCGGGAGCAGTGCGGAGTTGAGGGAACACGTGCTGGACCGTTTCACCGCCGAGGAACGGCCGCTCGTGGACGAGGCGGTGCTGCGGGCGGCGGATGCCGTGGAGTGCTGGCTGGCCGAGGGGATCCTCGCGGCCATGGAGCGATTCAATCGCAGGGCAGGCAAGGAGGTTCGAGAACCGTGACCAAGTACGAGACGACCTTCATCCTCGAGCCCGGCTTCGACGAGGGGCGGGTGAACGAGGAGATCGAGCGCGTCTCCCAGTGGATCCGGGACCTCGGTGGCGAGGTGCTCGAGGTCCAGCGCTGGGGCAAGAAGCGGCTCGCGTACGAGATCGAGAAGAAGCGCGACGGGATCTACACGCTGATGCTGTACCAGGCGGCCGGCGACACCGTGAAGGAACTCGAGCGCCGGCTGCGGCTCAACGAGTCCGTCATGCGGGTCCTGACCGTGGTCCACATCCCGCCGGAGCTGACGGTCGCCAAGGCCGACCCCGAGGCGGTGGCGGCCGCGGAAGAGGCGGCGGACGACTAGGTGGACGCGCCCCCGCCGGGGGAGAGATGAGCGAGCTGAAGCTTCCAGAAGTCAATCGGGTGCTGCTGAGCGGACGGCTGACGCGGGACCCGGAGCAGCGGTACGCGCCGGACGGGACCGCCGTGACCAGCTTCGGCATGGCGTTCAACCGGCACTACCGGCGACGCGACGGGAGCGCCGCGGAGCACACGGGCTACGTCACGGTGATGACGTACCAGCGGCTCGCGGAGGTGTGCGGTCAGTATCTGAGGAAGGGGGGCGCCGTGCTGGTCGAGGGGCGCCTGCAGCTGCGGGAGTGGACGACGCCGCGCGGACAGAAGGGCTCGCGCCTGGAGATCCGCGGCGAGATGGTCCACTTCCTCGAGCGCCGGTCCGGGACGACGCCGCCGGAAGGCGTCGCGCCCGCGGAACCGGTCGCGAAGGAGACGCCGGCCCGACCGCCGGAGGGCGGAGAGCTGTTCTGAGCGTCCGGTTCATCATGGGGAGGTGAGAGAGCGCATCATGGCGAGAGAGCGTGAAGGCAAGAGCTTCAAGAAGAAGTACTGCAAGCTGTGTCTCGAGAAGATCGGGTTCGTGGACTACAAGGACGACAAGCGGCTGGGACGGTTCGTCACCGACCGCGGCAAGATCGTGCCGCGGCGCGTGTCCGGCACCTGCTCGCGACACCAGAAGCAGATCAAGGTCGCGGTCAAGCGTGCGCGCATCCTGGCGCTGCTTCCCTTCACCAGTGACTTCTATCGCTGAGAGCGGCGCCCCGGGGCGGGGATCGTGGCTGCGGACGATCCTGCTGCTGGCCGCCCTCGTCCTGTTCGGGTGGCAGACCCCGTCGCCGTGGGGCGGACTCTGGGTGCTGGTCCCGGCGGCGGTCGCCGGCGCGCTCCTGGTCGCCTGGCGCTGGGGGGCGTGGGGGGTGGCGGTCCCGGTCGCGATCTTCGCGGCCGCGATGCTGCTCGAGGGCCCGTTCAGCCTGTGGGTGTGGTGGATCCCGGTGGCGGCCCTGACCGGCGCCTGGATGGGCCTGCGCGAGGAGGCCGGCGGACCCACCACCGGCCAGCGCGCCTGGATGCTGCTCCCGATCCTGCTGCTCGCGGCCCTGATGCCGTGGATGGCGGAGTACGGGGAGCTGGTGCAGCGGTTCGAGCGCTGGCTGCGGAGCGGCGACCAGCAGCTGCTGGCCCTCTACCGCCAGGTGGGGTACCAGGGCGAGCGGTTGCAGGCGATGGAGCGGAGCCTGGCCGAGAGCGCGAGGCTGCAGCAGCAGGCGCTGCCGAGCGCGCTGCCGAGCGTGCTGTTCATCTGGATGGTCCTGCTGGTGACCGCGGGCCGCGGGCTCGCGGCCCGCGTGGCGGACCGCCTCCGCTGGCCGGAGCTCACGACCGGGCGGCTGGTCGAGTGGCGGCTGCCCGACTCGGCGCTGTGGCTGATGCTGGCCGGCCTGGCGTTCCTCGTCGCCGGCTGGACGGCGGGGGCGCCGAGCGCCTGGACGCTGCTCGTGAACCTCGGGCTCGGGTATTGTGTGCAGGGGGTGGCGGTCGTAGAATCGCTGCTGCTCGCGCGCGGCGTCCCTCCCTCGATCATCGCCCTGACCTTCGTGTTCGTGTTCGCCATGGCGGCGCCGGTCTTCCTGCTGGGCGCGGCCTGCGTGGGCCTCAGCGATGTCTGGCTGGACTATCGTCGTCTCGAAACCGTCCCGGACGGGGACTCATCCTAGGAGCGTGCAGATGGAAGTGATCCTGCTGGAAGACCTCGCCGGTGTCGGCGCCAAGGGCGCCACCGTGAACGTCAAGCCGGGCTATGCCCGCAACTTCCTGCTGCCCCGGCGCCTCGCCATCTCGGCGGGGACGCGGGCGGCGAACCTCTATCAGGAGCTCGAGCGCCAGAACCGGCTCCAGCAGGAGAAGCTCGTGGCCGCGGCGCGCGCGGCGGCGGCGCGGCTCGAGGGCGTCGAGGTCAACGTGCCGGCGCAGGCGAACGAGGAGGACACGCTGTTCGGGTCCGTCACCTCGGCCGACGTCGCTGAGGCGCTCGCCGCGGCCGGGCACACGGTGGACAAGCGGATGATCGAGCTCGAGGACCACATCAAGCAGCTCGGCCGCTACGACGTCCCGGTGCGCATGGGCGCGGGCGTCACGGCGACCGTCAAAGTGTGGGTGGTGCGGGCGTGAACCGGCGCCGCCTGCTCGCGGCCCTCGGCGTGCCGCTGGTCGCGGGCCTGCTGGCGGCGGGCTGGGGCGTGGCGGGCTCGGCGACCCCGACGGCGCGCCCCAAGGCCCGCGTGCGGGCCGCGGCCCCGGCCGCCGAGACCGTGCTGGCCCGCATCGGCCGCGAGCGGATCACCCCCGCCGACGTCCAGCGCCGGCTCGACGAGCTGCCCGAGCCCTACCGCAGCAACTACTCGACCCCCGACGGACGCCGGCAGTTCCTCGAGCGCCTGGTCGAGGAGCGCGTGTGGCTGCTGGGCGCGCGCCGCAACGGGGTCGACCGCCGGCCGGAGCTGCGTCGGCAGCTCGAGCAGTCCGAGCGCGACCTGCTGATCCGCACCTACGTGAACGAGCTGATGGCGGCGAGCCCCGCGCCCTCCGACTCCGAGGCGCTCGCCTACTACGAGGAGCACCGCGACGACTACCGCACCCCGGCGACCGTGAATCTCAGCCACATCCAGGTCGGCAGCGAGTCCGAGGCGCGCCGCGTGCGGCAGTGGGCGCTGGGGGGGCAGGACTGGGCGAAGCTGGTGACGCGCTTCTCCCGCGATTCCGTGACGCGCAGCACCGGCGGGGCCCTCGGCACGGCGACCCGCGAGGGCAACTTCGCGGCGCTCGGCGCGCAGCCGGCGCTCGCCGAGTCGGCCCACGCGCTCGGCATGCGCCAGGGGCCGGGCGCGATCGGCGGGCCGTACCGCACGGATCGCGGCTGGCACGTCGTGCGGGTGGACGGGGCGCGGGCGGAGTCCGTGCGGCCGTTCGATCAGGTGAAGACCCTCATCCTGCGGCAGCTGAACCAGTCCCGCAGCCAGGACTACTACCGCGCGCGGCTCGACGGCGAGAAGGCCGCGGTCGGCGTGACGGTGGACTCGGCCGCGGTGCGGGCCTTCGTCTCGCAGCGCAAGAGCGCGCAGGAGATGTTCCGCGAGGGGCAGGAGGCGGGCGCCCCCACCGCGCGGATCGCCGCCTACCGCCGCCTGTTGCGCGAGTATCCCGACAGCGAGGTGAGCCCGCAGGCGCAGTTCATGATCGGCTTCATCTACTCCGAGGAGCTGCACAACCACGACGAGGCGGAGAAGGCGTTCCGCGAGCTCCTCGAGCGCTACCCGACGACCGAGCTGGCCGAGTCGGCGCGATGGATGATCGCGAACATGCGGACCGCGGACGCCCCGCCCATGATGAGCGTCGAATCCGACACCGTGCGCGGCGCCGACGCACCGGGCGCCGCGGGTCGCCTGCCGGGGAAGCCGTGAGGGTCGTCGAAGCCAGGGTCAACGGGCTCATCCTCGAGCACAAGACCCAGCAGAACATCGTCATCCTCCGCGAGGCCGGCGGTCAGCGGATCCTGCCGATCTGGATCGGTCCCGGCGAGGCGCAGGCGATCCGCCGCATGCTCTCCGAGGAGCCGTTCCCGCGTCCGCTCACCCACGACCTGCTGGTGGTCATGCTGGAGGGGCTCAAGGCGCGGATCACCCGGGTGGTCATCGCCGACCTGCGGGAGAACACCTTCTTCGCCAGCGTCATCGTCGAGCACGAGAGCCAGGTGCTCTCGGTCGACGCGCGCCCCTCGGACTCCATCGCGCTCGCCCTGCGGGCCAAGGCCCCCATCTACGTGAACGAGAAGCTGCTCCAGCCCGCGCCCGAGGAGGAGGCGGCGCCGGAGGAGGGCGGCGAGCCGCGGACGCTCAGCGAGGAGGAGAAGGCCGAGCAGCTCCGGCGCTACCTCGAGAAGCTGAATCCCGAGGACTTC
>CAZKQE010000113.1:0-1737 GCA_964554725.1 uncultured bacterium | reverse complement strand
TCGCCGCCCGAGCGCCCGGCGGTGAGCGACGAGCCCGACGAGCCGGCCGGTCCGCCCGCGGGGCCCGAGGCGCCGCTCACCGACGAGCAGAAGGCCGAGCAGCTGCGCCGCTACCTCGAGAACCTCGATCCCGAGGACTTCGGCAAGTTCCAGATGTAGGCGGGTCAGTAGATCCGGAACACGAACCGGAACACCGCGTACACCTCGCGCGAGACGCCCTCGGGCCGGTAGGGGCGGAACCGGTACTGCCACACCGCCTCCGCCGACGAGCGCTCGAACGGGACCACCCCGGAGCTGGCGAGCAGTTGCACGTCCACCACCCGCCCGGTCGTGTCGATCAGCGCCTGCACCATGACCCGGCCCTCGACCCCGCGGTCGATCTGGTCCTGGGGATAGACCGGCGTCGCGGCGTGCTCGATGACGAGGTCCTCGGACTGGACCACGGGGATGTTCGCGAGCCGGGAGACCGCGCGCTGCATCAGGTCGTCGTCGGTGGTCCCCGGCCCGCGGACGTCGGGCCGGGTCTCCGGGCGGGCGCGCGCATCGGCGCTGCGGCGGCCCGGGACGGCGCCCCCGCGGCGCGCCTGCCGCGTCTCGATCGCCCCCATCTCGCGGGTGACCACGCTGCTGCCGCGCATCTGCTGCAGCGTGATCCGCCGCACGTACTGGTCGGCGCCCTCGTAGCCGAAGCGCGCGGTCCGGCGCATCAGGTCGCGGACCGGGGTGCGGAACGGCGGCAGGGTGAGCGCGAGCATCGGCCCGAGCAGCAGGAGTCCCAGCGCCACCGCGAGCACGGCCACCCGCCGGCCGGCGCGCCTCCGCTCGATGAAGAACCCCTGGACTCCGTGGATCATGGACGCTCACCCCGGGGCGCGCCGGGGAAGTGTTCAGTTCCCGCGCGGCCCGGCCATGACGGCGCCCCGCGTCGAGTCTAGCAGAACCATCCGCGCCCGCACCCGCGGATCGTCGACCACCGCCTCGAGCGGACCCGGCTCGGTGCGGGCGAAGCGGACACGCCCGGCGCCGTCGGTCTCCAGCACCAGCGCGTCGCCGAGCGTCACCCGCGCGCCCGGGACCGGGGCGCCGGAGGCGTCGCGCACCGCGAGCGAGTCGAGCGGCCAGTCGGCGCCGGGCGTCCACTCGCGTGCGAGGGCGAGGAACAGCGCGTACGCCTCGGCCCGCAGCGCGCCGGGAGCGAGCAGGCGCTCCTCGTCCGCCGTCGAGTCCACCCGCGCCGGCGAGGCGTAGAGGGCCGGACACGACGTCTGCTGGAGCGGGTAGAGCGCGTCCTCCACCGCCGGCGGGGCCGGCAGCCCGAGGGAGGAGAACGCGGCGATCGCCGCCGCGGCCCAGCGGCGCCCGGCCGGGCTCGAGAAGTAGTAGCCGAAGCGCCGCGCGCGGTGGCCGACGCGCAGATAGCGCTCGGCCGCGAACGCCTCGCTCCCCTGCACCCGCTGGGCCTCGGTGAGCGCGAGGTCGCCGCTGCGCGTGAGGTGGACGCGCGCCCCGGCCGCCTGCAGGAACCCGGCGAGGACGCGCACGACCTCGAGGTTGAGGTGCGCGGCCCGGGTGCCGGACGGCCCCACGCCGGCGGCGTCCTCGCCGCCGCCCTCGGCGTCGAGCGTGACGCGCCGTCCGTGGAGGACGCCGCCGGCGAGCGCGACGACCGCGGGCGCCGCGGGTCCGCCCGCCGCCCAGCGCCGGTAGCCGGCGAGACGCGGCACGGCCGGGCCGCCC
>CAZKQE010000112.1:0-8525 GCA_964554725.1 uncultured bacterium | reverse complement strand
GCGCGACGCGGCGGCCGCCGCCGGGCGCCGCGCGCGCGGGGCGCGCTTCGCGGGGCGGGTGGCGGTGCGCAGCGCCTGGATGTTCCGCCACACCACGTACTCCTCCAGCCGCTCGCGGGCGCCGGCCTCGAGCCCGATGAAGCTGCAGGCGAGCTGGTAGGCGCGTTCCTTCTTGCCGCCCTCGGCGGCCATGCAGCGGACCACCAGCCCCTCGCACTTGAGCAGGCGCTGGCTGGGCGTGCGACCGGCCACCGCGGGCAGCACGATCGTCAGCGCCACCTTGGAGAGCGGCGGCAGGTAGCGCGGCGAGAAGCAGTAGACCCCGCTGCCCGAGATGTTGCGGCTCTCGGTGACGATCGGGACCATCCCGCCCTCGCCGCCCTCGACCCGCATGCTCAGCGCCGCGTCGGCGCGCGACATCCGACGCCGCTCCTTCCTGCGCACGGCCTTCTTCTCAGCCATCAACCCCTCCCATGATGACGGCGACGCCGTCGCCGCTCCGGCTCCCGGAGCGCAAGGTCGCATTCCCGCGCCGGCACGTCCACCCGGGCGATCACCACCCGCACCGCGTCGCCGAGCGCGAAGCGCCGGCGGGTGCGGCGGCCGGTGAGGCGCACCCCCGCCGGATCCAGCGTGAACTGGTCGTCGAGCTCGCGGCCGACGCGGACGAACCCCTCGACCGGGTCGTCGTCGAGCTCGACGAAGAAGCCCTGCGGCACGATCCCGGTGATGATACCCGAAGCCTCGTCCCCGAGTCGCCCCTCGAGGAAGCGCAGGCATTTCACCTTGACGCCCTCGCGCTCGGCGTCGGTGGCGTCCTGCTCGGCCGCGCTGCAGCGCGCCGCGAGCCGGTCGAGCTCGTGCGGGTCCCAGGCGCCGGTCGGCCGGCCGCGGATCCACTCGCGGACGCGGCGGTGATTGTGGAGGTCGGGATAGCGGCGGATCGGCGAGGTGAAGTGGCAGTACTCGCGCGCGGCGAGCCCGAAGTGCCCGTGGTCGGTCCCCTCGTAGCGGGCGCGCGGCAGCGAGCGCAGCACCATGCGATGGAGCAGGCGGCGGCGGGCGGGATCGAGCGGTGCCCGCAGCACCGCCTGCAGCGCCCGCGCCGGCTGCGAGAGGTCCCCCGGGCTCGGCAGGCCGAGCGCCCGCAGGGTGCGGTCCAGGTCGGCCAGCTTGCCCGGGGCCGGCGCGTCGTGGACCCGGTAGAGCAGGCCGCTCGCGCGGCGCGCCCCCTCGGCGCCGACGCAGCGGTTCGCGAGCAGCATGAACTCCTCGATCAGCCCGTGACTCTCGAGCGGCGTGCGCCGCTCGATCCGCAGCGGGCGGCCACCGTCGTCCACCCACACCTTCGTCTCCGGCACCTCGAGGTCGAGCGCCCCGGCCGCCCGCCGGCGCGACCGCAGGGCGCGCGCGAGCGCGCGCAGGTCCGCGAGCGCCTCCTCGACCTCGGCGGGCAGGCTGCCGCGGCCGTCCATCGCCTCCTGGACCTGGGCGTAGTGCAGCCGGTGGCGGCTGCGGATGACCGTCTCCTCGAACCGGCACCCGTGGAGGCGTCCGCCCGCGTCGAGGGTGGCCAGCACGGAGAGCGCGAGCCGGTCGCGGTCGGGCCGCAGCGAGCAGAGGTCCGCGGACAGCCGCTCGGGGAGCATCGGGACCACCGCCCCGGGCAGGTAGACGCTGGTGCCGCGCAGCCCGGCCTCGTGGTCCACGGCCGACCCGGCGGGCACGTAGTGGGAGACGTCGGCGATGTGGATGCCGACCTCCCAGCGGCCCGCGTCGACGCGGTTCACGCTCAGGGCGTCGTCGTGGTCCCGCGCGTCCTCGGGGTCGATCGTGAAGGCGAGCCGGTCGCGCAGGTCGAGCCGGCCCCGGCGCTCGGCCGCCTGCGGTCCGTGGCGGTCCGCCGCCTCGGCCTCGACCGCCCGCGGGAAGCGGGTGCGCAGCCGGTACTGGCTCGCGACCGCGTGCTCGTCCCACTCCGGCCGGTCGTCCGCGCCCAGCACCTCGACCAGGTGGGCCGGACCCTCGTCGGGCACCTCGGCGATGCAGAAGTCGCCGTCCTCGGGGGCATGGCGGCCGTGCCACACCAGCTCGCGCGCGCCGCCCCGCCAGCGCCGCGCCGGGTCGAAGGTCCATCGGCCGCGCGCGTGGTGCGCGCGGCCGATCAGCCGCCGGACCGGCGGGTGGGCCCCGGAGGGACCGGGACTAGCGGATGCGCTTCTTATGGCGGTTCTTCCGGAGCCGCTTCTTCCGCTTGTGCGTGGCGATCTTCTTGCGCTTCCGCTTCTTTCCGGAACCCATTCGATCTCCTTGGGGAAAGCGTCGACTACGTCGCGACGGGCTCGGGCTCGCGGGTCGGCTCCCCGACCTCGCCCATCACCTGGGACTTGAGCTCCTTGCTGGGCTTGAACACCGGCACCAGCTTCGCCGGCACCAGCACCTCGGACCCGCTGCGCGGGTTGCGCGCGCGCCGCGCCCGCCGCTCGCGGACCTTGAAGGTCCCGAAGCCGCGGATCTCGAGATGCTTGCCCTCGCTGAGCGCCCGGCTCACCGCGTCGAGCATCCCGTCGACGATCACGGCCGTGTGGTTCTTCGAGACCCCGGTCTGAGCCGAGATCGCCTCCACCAGATCCGCCTTGGTCATGGTGTCGCCTCCCGCTTGGAGCGTGGTCGTTTCATAAATGGTCGCGGCACGCACAGCCGTGGGAGCCGCACGGCCCGGGCCCGGGGCTCCCGCCCGGCGTCCGCCCCACCGCGAAGGCGGAGAGCAGCCGCTCGACGTCCTCCGCGCCGCATCGGGGGCAGGCCGGCGAGGCTTGCCCGGCGCCCGTCACCAGCGCCTCGTAGCGAACGCCGCAGCCGCGGCACCGGTACTCGAAGATCGGCACGGGCTCATCCCCCGGCGGGCGGCCGCCGGTAATCTAGCACGCCCGCCCGCGTTCGTCGCCTGCCGCCCGCCGGGGGGGTCACGACCGCGCGACCTCGTCCACCACCCCGACCACCACGGTGCGGACCGGACCGCGCGGACGCCGCAGCACCTGGGCGGCGCCGTTGCCCTCGTCCAGCACCAGGACGTGGTCGCCGACCCCGGCGTCCACCGCGTCCACCGCGATCGCCGGCCGCCCGACCGGCGCTCCCTCGCCGTCCAGCGGCTGGACGAGCAGCAGCTTCCGCCGTTCCAGCTCGGCGTGCTTCACGGTGGCGACGACGTCGCCGACCACGCGGGCGAGGAACATCACGCCCCTCCGCCGCCGGCGGCCCCGGGGGCGCGCACGTCGTCGACGATGCCGACGATCGCCGCGTCGGCGGGGTTGTCGGGGTCCGGCAGGGCGTTCGCCGCCTCGCGGCCGCGGACGTAGAAGACCCGCTGGCCGGGGGCGGCCGAGACCAGGTCGACCGCGACCAGCGAGCGCCCCTGCGGGGCTCCGTGGGGGTCGGTCGGCTGCAGGAGCAGCAGCCGGTGCCCGCGCCAGGACGGGACCTTGGCGGTGCACACCACGGTGCCGGTCACGCGCGCGAACAGCATCAGAACACCCAGGCCTTCATCTGCGGATGGAGCCGCGGCACCACGACCGAGCGCACGAGCAGGCCCTTCGCCAGGGCCTCCTCACGGCCCGCCGCGACCGCCGCCTGCACGTCCCCGACCTCGCCGCCGAGGAAGACGACGCCCTTGCCGCCGATCCCGTTCGCAAGCCGCAGGTCGCCGAGCGTCACCGCCGCGGTCTTCGCCGCCCGGTCGGCGGCGACGATCGCCGACGCCGCGGTCAGCGTCTCGATCACCCCCAAAGCGTCGGCCTCGAGCCGCGGCCGGTCGCCGCGCAGCGCCGGCAGCACCATCGGATCGAGCCGGGGGATGAACAGCGAGTCGAGCAGCGCGTCGCCCGCGACCTCGAGCCCGCGCGCGTGCGCGGCCCGCACCGGCCCCACCTCGCCGCCGATGAGCACCCAGAAGCGGCCGGGCGAGAGCGGGGTCGCGCGCAGCAGGTCCACCTCGGCCTGCTTCACCATGGCATCGCCCGCGACCGCGCCCTGGGCGATGCTGCCGGTCTCGATCGCGGCGATGGCGATGGACATCAGACGATCCGGAACGCGTCGACCAGCGTGCAGCGCCGGAGCCGCGTGAAGCTGCGCGCGGTGGTCATCCCCTCGCCGGAGGGGCTGGCGATCGTGAAGCTGGTCGGGCCCTCGCCGCCGTAGCCGAGCCCGGCGAAGTTGGGGCCGTTCTTCACGTAGATCGAACAGTCGCACATGCGCGCCATCTTCGACAGCTTCTCGATGTTGCGCGAGTGCATCGAGGCGGTGTGGCGGAAGCCGTGCTCGACCAGCAGCGCGTAGTCGATCGCCTCGTCCACGTTGCGCGCCCGCACCAGCGGCAGGATCGGCATCATCATCTCGGTCCACACGAACGGGTGGTCGGCGTCCACCTCGCACACGGCCAGCCGCTTCGTCGGATCGCACGGGATGCCGGCCTCGCGCAGGATCGCGGCGACGTCCTTGCCGACGAAGCGGCGGTCGATGATCGCGTACTTGCGCGGGCCGCGCTCCTGCTCGAGCACGACCTTGCGCAGCGCCTCGGTCTGGTGCGGCGCGAGCACCACCGCCCCGGCGCGGGCGAACGCCTCCTTGAGCCGGTCCGCGATCAGCGCGACCGCGACGACCTCCTTCTCGTCGGTGCAGATGATGTTGTTGTCGAGCGAGGCCCCGGCGAGGATGTCGCGGGCCGCCTTCTCGAGGTCCGCGGTCTCGTCCACGACCGCGGGCGGGTTGCCGGGTCCGGCGGTGATCGCCTTCTTCCCCGCCCCCAGCGCCTCGCGCACCACCCCCGGCCCCCCGGTGACCACGTTGAGCCGGATGCCCGGGTAGCGGAGCAGGGCCTTGGCGACGTCGAGCGTCGGCTGCTCCACCGAGTGGAGCAGCGGCTGCGGGGCGCCGGCCCGGCGCGCCGCCCGGTTCATGAGGTCGATCGTGAGGTTCGAGACCTTGCGCGCGTTGGGATGGGGGCAGAACACCACGGTGTTCCCGCCCGCGATCATCGAGATGCCGTTGTTGATGATCGTCTCGGACGGATTCGTCACCGGCGTGATCGTCGCGATGACGCCGTAGGGGGCCCGTTCCGCCAGCGTCATCCCGTGATCGCCGGTCCACGCCAGCGGCTCGAGGTCCTCGGTGCCCGGGGTGCGCTCGGTGACGATCCGGTTCTTGAGGACCTTGTCCTCGACCCGGCCCAGCCCGGTCTCCGCGACCGCCAGCTCCGCCAGCGTCCGGTACTGGCCGGCGAGCGTCTCGCGCACCGCGGCGATCACCGCGTTCCGGGTGCTGAGCGGGACCCGGTCGTAGGCCTCGAACGCGGCGCGGGCCGCCGTCACCGCGGCGTCGAGGTCGGCATGGACGCCGAGCGGCGCGGTCCCCGCCCCCGGGCGCGCGGGAGCGTCCGACTCCAGGCGCTCCAGCACCTCGGCGACGATGCCGCGGATGCGACCCGGATCGATCCCCATGCCCGGCGCGGCCCCCATCGCGCTCAGCGGCCGGCCCGCGCCCGCTTGAGGTAGACGTCCTTGCCGTCGATCCCGACCGCGTCCACGATCCCGACGATCACCGCGTCCACCGGCTTCTCGCGCGACACCTCGGTCATGCGGGCCGACGAGCCCTGCGCGAGCAGGACGATCTCATCGGTCCCCGCCCCCACCGCGTCCGCGGCGACCACGTAGTTCCCGGTCGGCTGGAAGGCGGCGTCCACCTCGCGCGTCAGCAGCAGCTTGAGGCCCAGCAGCCCCGCGTCCTTGCGGGTCGAGACCACCGTCCCCAGCACCTGCGCGAGCAGCACGGTCGTCCTACTTCTTGGACGCGGACGCCGGCGCGGTGATCGGCAGCACGTCCTCCAGCATGCCGTGGGGACGCGGGATGACGTGGACCGACACCACCTCGCCCACCTTGGCCGCCGCGGCGGAGCCCGCCTCGGTCGCCGCGCGCACCGCCGCCACGTCCCCGCGCACGATCGTCGTCACGTACCCGCCGCCGATCTTCTCGTAGTGGACGAGCTGCACCCGGGCCGCCTTGACCATGGCGTCCGAGGCCTCGACCATCGCCACGAACCCACGCGTCTCGATGAGTCCCAGCGCTTCTTCCTGCATGGAGCCACCTCGTCTGGTGAGGGTCACTGCGGATCAGGACCGCGACGCGCGCGGGCCCGCGATCGGTGGTTCGAGCTGCGGATCGGGCGCGGGGATGACGTGCCAGGCCAGCACCTCGCCCAGGCGCAGCGCGGCCGCGCGCCCGGCCGCCACCGCCGCCTCGACGTCCGCGACCGGACCGCGCACCAGCACCGTCACCCGGCCGCCCGGCGTCACCTCGTAGCGCGCGAGGCGCACCCGGGCGGTCTTGCACATGGCGTCCGCGGCCTCGGCGGCCGCGACGAAGCCGCGTGTCTCCACCAGTCCCAGCGCGTCCCTGGCCACCCGGCGATCGGCTCTCCCCTGCCTCGAAGGTCATTGCGGCCACGTCACTTGCCGTCCACGCCGCGGGCGGACGCTAGCAGGGATGGGGGGACGGGTCAACGCGAACCCGGGAGGGCTGCGGGGCCGGCGAAGCGCGGGGGCCGGCGCGCGGGGCGGGCGCGCGGACATGAATGGGCCCCGGCCGCGGCAGGGGTGTGCTGGGTGCTTGGAGGTGCGCCGCGGGACGGGGCCCGAAAAAGTTCCCCGTATCGGCCGTGTGCCGAACCGTAAGACTCCTTCGCTCGCGATAGGGGGATCAGCCCACAGCCGGCCAATCACGAGCCGCACAGGGAACAACCCGTATTCGATTGTGTCCCGGCCGACCGCGCCGGGCGCTGTCCCTCTCCCTACGCAACCCCGATGCCGCGCGGATGGGGCCCGCGCGAGCTCCCCGGCGCGTGGCCGCAAGCGACCGGGCCGGCGGGATTTACGGGGACGGGGCGGGCCGGCGCCGGGGCGCGCTACGGCGAAGGCGGAGCGCGCCGGATGGGGGCTTTCCCCCGGGGGCGGGCGGCCGGCGGGGGAATCCCCTCACGGGCCCGGTGCGGGGCCCCGGGACGGGGCTGCGACGCGGGGCGCTACGAGAAGTGGCAGGCCGACCAGTGGCCGGGCGTCACCTCGCGCAGCAGCGGCTCCTCGCGGGAGCAGATGTCCTGCGCCATGTAGCAGCGCGGGTGGAAGCGGCAGCCGCTCGGCGGATTCGCCGGGCTCGGCACGTCGCCCTTGAGGACGATGCGCTCCTTCTTGCGCGCCGGGTCGGGCACCGGGATCGCGGACAGCAGCGACACCGTGTAGGGGTGCTTGGGGTCCCGGTAGAGGGTCTCGCTCGCGGCCAGCTCGACGATCTTGCCCAGGTACATGACCGCCACCCGGTCGCTGATGTGCTCCACGACCGACAGGTCGTGGGCGACGAACAGGTAGGTGAGCCCCATCTTCCGCTGCAGGTCGCGCAGCAGGTTGATGATCTGCGCCTGGATCGAGACGTCGAGGGCCGACACCGGCTCGTCGGCGACGATGAGCCGCGGATTCACCGCCAGCGCGCGGGCGACGCCGATGCGCTGGCGCTGTCCGCCCGAGAACTCGTGGGGATAGCGCCGGGCGTGGTCGGGGTGGAGCCCGACCATCACCAGCAGCTCGGCGACGCGCTCGCGGGCGGCGGCGCCGCGGGCCAGCCGGTGGATCTCCAGCGCCTCGCCCAGCATGCTGCCGACCGTGAGCCGCGGGTTGAGGCTCGAGTAGGGGTCCTGGAAGACGATCTGCATCTCGCGCCGCAGCGCGCGCAGCTCCCGCTTGCGCATCGTCGTCACCTCGCGCCCCTCGAAGCGGACGCTCCCGGAGGTGGGCTCGAGCAGGCGCAGGATGCAGCGGCCGGTCGTGGTCTTGCCGCAGCCGCTCTCCCCTACCATCCCGAGCACCTCGCCGGCCGCGAGGCTGAAGCTGACCCCGTCCACCGCCCGCACCTGGCCGACGGTGCGCGACAGCAGCCCGCGCCGGATCGGGAAGTGCTTCACCAGGTTCTCGACCCGCAGCAGGGGCTCAGACACCGGCGCCTCCCGGAGCGGTCGGGACCTCGGCGCCGGCCGGGTCCAGGGTGCCGGCGGCGATCTCGTCGGCGCGCCAGCAGCGGGTCTGATGGGTCCCTTCGAACGTCATCACCGGCGGCTCCTCGTTCCGGCAGCGTTCCTGCGCGACCGGGCAGCGGGGGTGGAACCGGCACCCGGCCGGGAAGCGGGCCGGATTGGGCACGTTGCCCGGGATCACGCGCAGGGTCGCGCGCTTGTCGCCGAGCTTCGGCAGGGACGCCAGCAGCCCGGCGGTGTAGGGGTGCAGGGTGCGCCGGAACGCGGCCTCGACGTCGCAGTACTCGACCACCTGCCCGGCGTACATCACGGCGACGCGGTCCGCGGTCTCCGCGACCACCCCCAGGTCGTGGGTGATGAGCAGCACCCCCATCCCCAGCTCCTGCTGGAGACCCTTCAGCAGCTCCAGGATCTGCGCCTGGATCGTCACATCGAGCGCGGTGGTCGGCTC
>CAZKQE010000111.1:0-8546 GCA_964554725.1 uncultured bacterium | reverse complement strand
GCTGATCACGAAGTACCGGGGCGGCCCGGTCGGCCTCGGCACGCTGGCGGTGGTGGTGGGGGAGGAGGCCGGGACGCTCGAGGACGTCTACGAGCCGTACCTGATCCAGGAGGGGTTCCTCAAGCGCACGCCGCGCGGCCGCGAGGCGACCCCGCTCGCCTACGCCCACCTCGGCCACGCCCCGCCCCCGGCCGCGACGCCGGCGGGCGGACAGTCCGAGCTGCCGCTCCCCTGAGGCGCGCGGCCGCCGCCGCGGTCCCCGTGGCCCCTTCCCCGACCTCCGAGCTGCTCGAGTACCGGCTGCCGCCCGAGCTGGTCGCGCAGCATCCCGCCGCGCGGCGGGAGGATGCCCGGCTGCTGGTGGTCGAGCGGGCGAACGGCGCGCTCCACGACGCCCGCGTGGCCGGGATCGGGGCCTGGCTGCGCGCCGGGGATGTCCTCGCGCTCAACGAGACGCGGGTCCGGCCGGCCCGGCTCGAGGTCGTGCGCGCGGCGACGCGCGGCCGGGTGGAGCTGCTGTTCGTGCGCCCCGCCGCGGCGGACGGCGCCGAGCCCGTCTGGCGCACCCTCGCCCGGCCGGCGAAGCGCGTGCGCGCCGGCGACCGGCTGGAGACCCCGGACGGGACGCTCGAGCTGGAGGTGACCGAGTTCGGCGCGGACGGCGAGCGGTGCGTGCGGGTGACGCGCGGCGACCTCGACCGCACGCTGCGCGAGCGCGGCGCCCTCGCGCTGCCGCCCTACATCCACCGCGCCCCGGACGCCGCCGACCGCGAGCGCTACCAGACGGTCTACGCCCGGGTGGACGGGGCGGTCGCCGCCCCGACCGCCGGCCTCCACTTCACCGAGGCGCTGCTGCGCGACCTGGCGGCGGCCGGTGTCGGGAGCGCGCGCGCGCTGCTCCACGTCGGGCCGGGGACGTTCCGCCCGATCGCGGCCGGCGACCCCGCCCATCACCGCATGGACGAGGAGTACTTCGAGGTGCCGCCGGCGGCGGCCGCGGCGCTGAACGCGGCGCGCGCCGGCGGCGGGCGCATCGTCGCGGTCGGGACCACGGTGGTCCGCGCGCTGGAGTCGGCCTGCGACGCGAACGGCGGACGGCTCGGTCCGGCGGCGGGCTGGACCCGCAAGTACATCCTGCCGCCCTACGCGTTTCGCGGGGTGGACGCTCTGCTCACCAACTTCCACCTGCCGCGCACGACGCTGCTCCTGCTGGTGGCGGCGTTCGCGGGCGGGGAGCTGACGCGGCGGGCCTACGCGCACGCGGTCGCCGCGCGCTACCGGTTCTACTCCTACGGCGACGCGATGCTGATCGTGTGAGGCCGGCGCCCGGACGGCGACCGGGCCCGTCGCCGCCCGCGGTCAGGTCTTGACCGGGGTCGCGGTCGTGCGCTCGAAGCCGGTCCGCTCCTGCTTCCCCCACCCGCCGCGGCCGAGCAGGATGTCCACCATCGCCCCGAGCCGGAACGAGAGGGTCATCAGTCGGTAGGTCACGTTCTCGATGACCCCGATCGCGATCATCATCGCGAAGTCGCCCCACGAGCGGTAGAGGCCGAAGGACCGCTCCTCGAGCAGCACCGCCGAGACCGAGAGGAACGCGCCGGCCGTGACCGAGAGGAACAGGAACGCCCAGAAGTGGAGGGGCGAGATGATCCCCATGAGATACGCGATCGGCAGCACGATGTAGCCGATCAGCTCGATGACCGGGGCCATCATCTCGAACAGCAGGTAGTAGGGCATCCCGATCCAGCGCAGCGAGCCCGAGTGCTTCTCCCACAGGATCGAGCGGTGGAGCCACAGGGAGTGGACCAGCCCGCGGTGCCAGCGGCCGCGCTGGCGGGCGAGCGCGGCCACGCGCTCGGGGACCTCGGTCCAGCAGATGGGATCCGGCAGGTAGACGATCGCGTAGGGGCGGCGCTGGCGGCGCATCGTGTGGTGAAGGCGCAGCACCAGCTCCATGTCCTCGGTGACGACGTCCGTGCGGTAGCCGCCCACCTCGATGATGACGTCCTTGCGGAACAGGCTGAACACCCCCGAGAGGATGAGCAGGTTGTTCATCGCCGACAGGCCCAGCCGGCTGCCGACGAAGGCCCGCAGGTACTCGACCACCTGGAACGCCGCGAGGATGCTCTGCGGCAGCCGCGGTTCCACGACCCGGCCGCGTACGACGCGGCAGCCGTTCACCACGCGGACCTGGCCGCCGACCGCGATCACCCGGTCGGGGTCCTCGAGGAACGGGCGGACGGCGCGCAGCAGGGCGTTGTCCTGGAACATCGCGTCGGCGTCGATCGTGCAGAACAGGGGGTAGCGCGAGAGGTTGATGCCGGCGTTCAGCGCCTCGCTCTTGCCGCCGTGCTCCTTGTCGATCACGAACAGGTTCGGGACCGTCGCGGACGCGTAGGTGGCGCGGATGACGCCCGCGTCCTGGATGCTGCGACGGACGATGCTGTCCTTGCGCTCGAGCTGGAACTCGGCGGCGAGCACCGCCAGCGTGGAGTCGGTCGAGCCGTCGTTGATGACGATGAGCTCGAACTCGGGGTAGTCCATGGACAGCACGGAGCGCACCGCCTCGACGACCGACTTCTCCTCGTTGTGCGCGGAGAGCAGGATGCTGACCGGGAACGTGAAGTGGGACTTCGCCACCGCCTCGTAGTCGGTGTAGAAGTTCTGGGCCAGCCGCCGCCGCATGTCCCGGTAGGAGAGGAACAGCAGCGAGAACAGCACCATCTGCAGCGCGATGAAGTAGAAGAAGACGATGTAGGTGACGACCGTCAGGACCTCGAAGAAGCCCGCCGGCGGGGTCCAGGACTGCATCTCAGGCCGCCGTGCCCGTGCGCGGCGTCGCCGACACCTGGACGCCCATGACGGTCAGTGCCTCGATCGCGCAGTCGCGCGCGAAGCGGTCCTCGGAGTTCAGCGCCCGCACCAGCGACGGACGGGCCGCCTCGCCGAGCCGCACGAGGGCGTCCAGCGCGTTGCGGCGCACCCACCACGAACGGTCGCCGAGCGATCCCGCGAGCGCCTCCGCCATCGCCGGGTCGGCCACCTTGCCGAGCGCCTCGGCGGCGTGCGCGCGCACGTACCAGATCGGGTCCTTCAGCGCGCTCTCGAGCGGCGCGGCGCTGGCGCGGTCGGCCAGGCTGCCGAGCGCCCGGGCCGCCGCCGAGCGCACGTCGGGCTCGGTGTCCTGCAGCGCCTCGGCCAGCGCCGCCGTGGCGGAGGGGTCACGGATCTCGCCCAGGATGCGTGCGGCCCAGAAGCGCGCCTTCGCGGAGCCGTCGCGCAGCGTACGGATCAGCAGCGGCGCGGTCCGCGAGCCGAGCTCGATGCACATCGCCGCGATCCGCGCCGACACCGACTGGTCGTGGCGGCCGAGCAGGCCGACCAGGGCCTCGTCGGTGGCCTGCAGCCGCATGCGGCCGAGGGCGCGGGCGGCCACGTTGCGCACGTCGGCGTCCCGGTCATCGAGGGCATGGAGCACGGCGGGGACCGCGGCCGGCACGCGCAGCTCGCCGAGCACCCGGACCGCCCGGGCCCGGGCCCACTTCGAGCGGCGGGTGGTGTCGCGCAGCGTGCGGGCGACGACCCCGCGGGCCTCGAGCGCCTGGAGGACGGCGAGCCGGGTCGTGAGCTCGAGTTCCGCCACCTCCTCGGCGACGATCAGGGTCCAGCGGCCGGTGCACAGGGCGGCGATCGCGTCGAGCGCCTCCTCGCGGGCGGAGGGGTCGTCGAGGCGGGCGATCTGGGCGCGCAGGGCGGCGACGAAGCGCCGATGCGCGGCCTCCATCCGCCGCGCGTGGAACTTGTGGGCGATCGCGCCGACCGTGGTGAGGCCGACGACCAGCAGGACCAGCCGCAGTGTGATGATGAGCATCTCGTAGTCGATCATGTCCCGTTCCTCACCACCGCGCCGCGGCGTGGATGCCGATGGACCAGACTTCGTAGGCGTTGTTGTCCCTTGAGTAGGCGCCCTCGAGCCCGAGGCCGACCGGGCCGATGTCGGCGGCGTCCATGCGCGCCGACCAGGCATGGCTGCGGATGGGGCCGAAGTTGTCCGACTCGACCGCGGTGAAGCGGTAGCCGGCGCCGTAGCTGAGCCCGAACCGGGCGGTGTAGCCCTCGAGGGTGAGCCCGGCCTCGGAACGAAGGCTGCCGAGCGGCGTGAAGTAGGAGGTCGAGGGCAGGTCGTGGTCGCTGTGGCCGAGCGCGAGGTCGAGCGCGAGCGAGGGCTGCCGGATGCGGAGCCGGTAGCCGGTCGACGCGCGCCCGGTGCGGCGGACGTTGCCGTCCGAGTAGTCCCCGTGGCCGTAGTCGAGGCGCGCGCTGCCGCGTCCGCTCCACTGCCAGCCGAGACCGGCGTCCACGGCCGTCTGGTGCCCGGGTTCGAGCCGGTTCACCGGCAGGGTCCGCTTGAGCGGCACGAACTCGCGCCGCACCGCGAGCGAGGGCGTCAGCCGCCCGACGTACCACCAGCCGCGCGCGTGCCAGCCGAAGAAGGAGTCGTCCGGGCCGAGCGGGAACGCCGCCGCCGGCGCGCCGGCGGCGAGCCGGCGCGACTCGATCCCGGCCGCCGCCTGGAACGGGTAGCCGCGCAGGAGCGCGAGGTCGGCGCCGACGGAGCGCACATCGAGGTCGTAGCTGAGCGCGCCGGTCTCGTCCCGCTCGGACTGGTCGGTCCAGCCGGCCCGCAGCGTCAGGTCGGCGGTGCGGCCGATCGTCGCCCGCGCGTGGGTGAAGGGGCCGCGCGTGCGCAGCGTGTAGTCGGGGCCCGCCACGTACTGGCGCTCCTGCGCGCTCGTCCAGCCGGCGCCGAGCCGCGGGGCGAGCGCCTGACGGACGGCGTCGCGTTCCTCGAGGAAGGCCGAGCGCTCGGCACCCAGCGCCTCGGCGCGGCCGAGGAAGCGGTCCGAGGCGGTCGCTCCCGCCCGCCAGCGCGCGACCGTGGCGTAGCCGAGCCAGGCGTCGCCGCGATCGGGATGCCCGACCAGGATGCGGCGGTACTCCATCGCCGCGCCCGGCAGGTCGCCGATCCAGGACATCGTGCGCGCGTAGTCCACCGCGATGCCGACGTCGGCCGTGTCCGCCGCCATCGCCCGCCGGAACTCGCCCAGCGAACGCTCCATGCGGCCCGCCCAGGTGAGCGTGCGGGCGAACCCGGCCCGGTCCGCCGCGCGGTCGGGGTGGTCGGCGAGCAGCCGCTCGTACTCGGCGATGGACTCGTCGAAGCGTCGCTGCCAGGAGAGCACGCGCGCCCGCAGCGAGCGCGCCTCGGCGTCCGACGGCTCGCGCTCGAGGTGGGCGGCGAGGACCTCGGCGGCCCGGTCGAGCTGCTTCGCCTCGACGAGGCGCCAGGCCTCAGCGACGACCGGCGACGGCGGGGCGGGGTCGTCGCCCCGCGCAGGCGGCGCGATGGCCGCCGCGCCGAACACGATCGCGGCGAGCAGGCAGGCGCGGGCGAGAGCGCCGCGCGCCGTCGTGCTCGAATGCGTTGTACTCCCGGCGGGTGTTTCGGTCACGGGATCCCATTTCCTTGAAGGCCGCGCGCACGGAATCGGCCGATGTCTTGGCTCGCTCAAGGGTTATCGGCCGCTCCCAGATCTCCCATGCGTACGAAATGCTGTCGGGGGTCGTGACCGTAACCTGTTGGCCGGTCACGCGTTGCCTGGTTCCCGCGGGGCCGAGGAACTCGTGTGCGGCGTGCCGCGCGGGCCGGGCGCCTTCGCGGGTCGGGCCCAGCGAGTCGGCGCGCAGTCCCGGCGCCCGGGTCGCCCAGGCGAGCAGGCCCACGCCGGCGGTCGTGTCGGTCTCGACCTCCGTGGTGCCCGGCCGGTCGTCGAGCACCCGCCGGCGCGAGGGATCGCCGACGTTCAACAGCCCCCACGGCAGCGCGACCTCGATGACCCCGCGGCCGCGATGGATCGTCCACTCCGCCTCCGGGTCGTAGGCGCGCACGGAGTCGCCGGACGCGCTCCGCTCGCGGCCGGCCGCGAGCCGGCCGAGGTCGAGGTCGACGCCGGGGTAGGTCGTGCCGTCGCGGCCGACCCGCTCGCGGTTCGTGTTCACGACCAGCGGGACGTAGATGCCGTCCTCGTTCGCCGTGGTGCGCAGCGGCGCCTCGCTGCGCACCCAGGACCCGCCCTCGCGCACGCGCCCGAACTCCGACCAGCCCATCTCGCGATCGATGAACAGCTCGGCGCGCGCCGGCCGGCCCGCCGCCGGCCGGCCCGGTTCGACCACCAGCACGAACTCCGCGCCGCGCGACCAGGTGGCGTCGATCGGCGCCGGCAGGCGCCGGTCGCCGCGCCGCGGGTCGATCACGTCGAGGGCCACGCCGAAGGCGCGCGCCGGGCCGCGCAGGGACGCCGGGTCCACGTCGAGCCGGAGGTAGAGCCGGGCCCCGTCCGAGGTCACGTAGAGCGCCCGCAGCATCGGCCCGGCCGCCCCGGGGACCGCCCGCGCGCGCCGCGGGGCCCGGGCGTAGGGCTCGATCCCCTCCCAGTCGTCCACCGCGCCGTCCACGCGGATGCGCGGGGGCGGGTCGAAGGCGATCAGTCCGTAGCCTTCCTCCGCGTCGAGCAGGTTGTGCCAGTGGGGGTCGCGGTCGCGGGGACGCTCGGTGCCCCACAGCAGCCAGTTCGACTTGAACCACTCGTCGAACAGGGCGAACAGCAGCGACCCCGCGCAGCCGGCCTCCTCGATGTCCTCGAGCAGCCGCACCACCTGGGCGCCCTGGCGGTCGTCGGAGGCCCCGCCATGGTGGAGACCCTGCGGCTGGACGTGCGAGATGCCCCGGCTCGAGGGGATGCCGTACTCGCCGATGAGCAGCGGCAGGTCCGGGGTATGGCGCCGCAGGTCGGCGAGGTAGCCGGCGTAGCTGCACACGCCGTGCCCGTCCCGGTGGGCGGCGTAGCCGGGGTCGAGGTGGATGAAGTCCGGGTAGTAGGGGTAGACGTGGTAGCTGGCGAAGTAGCCGAGGTATCCGGACTCGGCGCCGACCGGACGGATGAGCCGGATCCGCGTCGGGTCCACCGCGTAGCGATCCTCGTCGTGCTCCGCCTCGACCCCGCCCGCCTCCCACTCGGTCGGGTGGGTCATCACGTCGAGCGTCGGCCAGCTCACGAACGAGACCGCGTGCGCCCGCCCGTAGCGGCGCCGCTCGCGCTCGACGACCTGGTCGCACACGCGCGCGAGCCACACCTCCATCGGCGTCCCCCGGTCGACCACGAACGAGGCCCCGCGGTAGGAGGCGGGCCCCGGGTGGCGCCGCTCGGTCTCGCGCACCGCGTAGGGCTCCCACTCGCGGCCCACGAGCCAGCCGGCGAGCCACGGGGAGACGTCGGCGGTGTAGCGGCCGGCGGCGTGCCCCGGGCGCGGGGCGATCTCGGCGGCGCCGTGGACCGCGTCCATGGCGTCGCCGATGTCGCGCTCGAAGTTGCGGTGGAAGCCCTCGTCCCAGAAGTCGTTCGACTCGGGCAACTCGGTCCACACCCCCTGGAACAGCCACAGCGGCCGGTCCGGCGCCTCCAGGTTGACCTCCCGCAGGGCCTCGTAGAAGGCCGGCGGGTGGAGCGTGTAGACCCGGACCGCGTTGGCGTGCAGGTCGCGCGCGAACCGCAGGTGCCGCCGGTAGTCGTCGGCGGTGAAGGCGAACTCGCCCGGGAAGTGCCCGGGGGCGCCGGCCCCCAGGTTCACCCCGCGGAAGACGATCGGGGTCGCCTCGCCGTCGCGGACCAGCTCGAACCGCTCGCCCGCGGTGCGGATGTAGGGGACCTCCCCGGCGGCGGGCGCGGCCGCCCCGGCGGGGCCGACGGCCCCGGCGAGCACGGCACAGACGATCACCCCGATGGCGGAACCGGACACGGCGAACCCCCCCTGCTCCGTCTATCGGTCGCCCGGGGGGGGTTCTGGAGCGCGCGGCGGAGGCGGGTGGGGGGCGGGCGGGGGCCGGGCGCGGGCTGGCCCCGCGGGCGCCGAACGACTATCATTAGGGCATCGCGCAGGGTAGGGGGTGGCCCGCGGCATACCCCCCTCGCCCGGCCGTCCCAGGGATGCGGCGGCTCAGAGCGGCAGGTTACCGTGCTTCTTGTAGGGAAGGCTTTGCCGCTTGTTGCGCAACATCTCGAGGGCGGCGATCAGGCGGGGCCGCGTGTCCTGCGGCTCGATGACGTCGTCCAGATATCCCAGCTCCGCCGCGATCCAGGGGCTGGCGAACTTCTCGTTGTACTCCGCGACCCGCCGGCGACGCTCCCCAGCCGGGTCGGAGGCGCGGGCGATCTCCTCGCGGTAGAGGATGTTGACCGCCCCTTCGGCGCCCATGACGGCCATCTCGGCGCTGGGCCAGGCGACGTTGTAGTCGCCGCGGATGTGCTTGCTCGACATGACATCGTAGGCGCCGCCGTACGCCTTGCGCACGACGACGGTCAGCTTCGGCACGGTGGCCTCGCAGTAGGCGTAGAGCAGCTTGGCGCCGTGCCGGATGATCCCGCCCCACTCCTGGCGGGTGCCGGGCAGGACGCCGGGCACGTCCTCGAACGTGACGAGGGGGATGT
>CAZKQE010000110.1:0-8602 GCA_964554725.1 uncultured bacterium | reverse complement strand
GGCGTGCCGCCCAGCGCCACGCGGCGGGCAGTCTCGAGGCGCCGATGCCGGGGGTGGTCACGCGCATCCTGGTCGCCCCCGGCGACCGCGTCGAGAAGGGGCAGCCGCTGCTGGCGCTCGAGGCGATGAAGATGGAGCACCTGATCCGCGCCCCGCGCGCCGGGACCGTCGCGAGCGTCGCCGCCGCGGTGGGCCAGATGGTGGGCGCGGGCGTTCCCCTGGCCGAGCTGGAGGAGAGCGGGTGAGTCGACGGCCCCCCGCCGCGCCGCCGGACCCCCAACCCACCGACCGCCCCGCCGCCGGGGTCGCCATGCCCCCGGCGGGCCGTGGCCTGCCCCGGGTCGCCGCGCTGTGCGCCCTCGTCGCCGGCGCGCTGGCGCTGCGGCTCGGGCACGCCGCGACCGGGCTCCCCGACTTCGTCGAGGAGGCGATCCCGTTCCGGCGCGCGCTGGCGATGTGGGGCTGGGAGAGCGGACGGCCGGACTGGAACCCGCGCTTCTTCCACTACCCCTCGCTCTCGCTCTACCTCCACCATCTCCTGCAGCAGGCCCACGTGGCCTGGGGCATCGCCAGCGGGGCGTTCGCGAACGCCCACGACTACCATCTGAGCTTCCGCATGGACCCGACCCCGATGGTGGTCGCGGCCCGCGCCCTCGGGATGGCGGCCGACGCGGCGACCGTGGCGGGGGTCGCCGTGCTGGGCGAGCGCCTCCGGCGCGGGGCCGGCTGGGTGGCGGCGGCGCTGGTCGCGTGCGCGCCGGCCATGGTCCTCACCTCGCGCGCGATCCAGGCCGACCCGCTGATGACCGCGCTCGCGGTGTGGGGGCTGGAGCGCGCCCTCGCCTGGCGCGAGCGCGGCGGGCGGGGCCGGCTCGCCGCCGCCGCGGTGCTGATCGGCCTCGCGGCCGGCACCAAGTACACGGCCGTCACGCTGGCGCTGCCGCTGGCCTGGGTGGTGGTCGAACGCCGGCGGGGCCGGGCGCTCGCGACCCTCGCGGTCGCCGGCGCGCTCGTCGTCGCGACCGCGATCGCCACCACCCCGTTCGCGCTGGTCGAATGGCCGACCTTCCTGCGCGACCTGGCGTTCGTGCGCGGGCTCCCCGAGGGCGGCCACCTCGGCAACCTCGAGCGGCGGGCGTTCCTGTTCCACCTCGGGCACCTGGGGCGCGACCTCGGCTGGGCGGCGGTCGCGCTGCTCGCGCTGTCGCCGTTCGCGCTCCTCCGCCGCGGGGCGGAGCGCGGCGCGTGGGCGGCGCTGGGGCTCGCGCTCGCGGGGTTCGCGCTGCCGATCTCGCTGGCGCGGATCGAGGCCGAGCGCTACCTGGTGCCGGTGGTCCCGCTCGCCGCGCTGCTGATCGGCGGCGCCGCGGTCGCGCTCGCGTCCCGCCTCGGGCGCGGGCGCTGGCGGCCGCTGCGGGCGGCGCTGCCGATCGCGATCGTGCTGCCGGCGATCCTCGCCGGGGCGCGCGCGGCGGCCACCGGCGGCGACACCACCCAGCTCGAGGCCCGCCGCTGGTGCGAGGCGCACCTCGGCGGCGACGAGCTGCTGCTCCAGGAGGCCTACGGCGTGAACCTGCCCGGTCGCGAGGCGCTCGAGCGCGCCGCCTCGGAGCGGTCGGTGCGCGAGGCGAGCCCGGCGGTGCGCGCGCGGTTCCTCGCCCGGCGCGGCTACCGCGTCGTCACGCTGCCGCTCTCGGTGGCCGGGCGCTGCGTGAGCCGGGTGCCGGTCCCGGGGGCCGCGCCGGTCGAGGTCGAGATCTTCCCGCACCCGGCCGACTTCAACCGCGTGTTCTACGACCCGCGGCTGCTGGTGGGGGTCGACTACCTGCTGACCAGCGACGCGGTGCGCGGCCGCTACCAGGCCGATCCCGCGCGGTTCGCCGACGCGGTCGCCTTCTACCGCTGGCTCGACGCGCACGCGGCGGTGGCGGCGCGGTTCCCGGCGCGCGCGGGCGTGGCCGGGCCCACCGTGACGATCTACCGCCTCGACGCCCGCACGGACTCGCTCCTCCTCGCGCGCCACGGACCGCTCGACCCGCTGTGGTGGACCGCGCGCATCCCGGCCGCGTACCGCGCCCGGGTCGAGACCCTCCTCGGCGCGCGCGCGCCGGCCGGCGACGCCCTGCCGGCGGACGGCGGGCCGCCGGCCTGGGTGGGGAGCCTGTCCGGGGTGTTCGAGGAGAAGGTCCACCGCTTCGGCTCGCGCATGGCCGACGAGCTGACCTCGCTCGGTCGCTGCGGGCCGGCCACCGCGTTCGCCGAAGCCAACCTGATGATGTCGCCCGCCGACCTCGACGATTGCCTGGCCTTCACGGCCTGCGCGGGGCGGCTCGGCGAGTGGACGCGCGGGCGGCGCGCGGTCGAGCGCGCCCTCGAGGCGAGCACGCCCGGGACCCCGGCGGTCCCCTACCTGCGGCTCGAGCGCGCCCGCATCCTGTTCCGGGTCGGGGAGCGCGCCCTCGCCCGCGAGGAGCTGGAGCGCGTGCTCGACGACGCGGCGGCGGACGAGGCGGTGACCGAAGCGGCCCGACGCGGCCTGGAACCGTCCTGACCCGGGGCCGCGCGGGGAACCGGCGCGGGACGGGCCGGACGGGAGCACTGGACCCCGCCGCGGGAGGTGCCGATACCCTCCAGGCGCACGGCCCGGCCGGCGGCCGGCCGGATTGACCCCCGCCGAAACCGTGTGCTACGGTGCCGCCATCACGTGGGCCGGCTGGCATCGCGGGTTTCGACGACGTGGCCCACGGGCGAAGGACGCTTCTGGACACCCACGGGTTGACGCGAACGATCCATACGCCTCACATCGCCACCACGACTCTTGACCTGGGTCCCTCCTCGGACCAGCCGGGTCAGGAGTCTTGCGTTTTCCGGGCCGCGAGGATCCCGACGTGATCGCACGCAAGTTCCCCATCGAGCATCTCGACGCCCTGACCCTGCTGGGGCGCAACGACGCCAACCTGCGCCACATCGAGCGCGAGGTGCCGGTTCGCATCACCCTGCGCGACGGGACGATCACGGTCTCGGGTGAGGCCGAGGCCGTCAC
The DNA here is from genome assembly GCA_964554725.1 of uncultured bacterium. Classification (GTDB taxonomy): domain Bacteria; phylum Eisenbacteria; class RBG-16-71-46; order RBG-16-71-46; family RBG-16-71-46; genus WS-11. The sequence goes on along the minus strand of CAZKQE010000110.1, from coordinate 5,559 downwards.
CTCCGCGTCGCGCGCGCTCAAGGAGCTGGTCGAGCTGGCGGAGCGCGGCAAGGTGGTCGAGGAGGCGGACGTGGCGACCGCGCTGGGCGCCTCGCGGCGCAACGGCGACTCCGGCGCGCGGCTGGCCGAGACCTACCAGGGCGCGCCCGGCTACGCGTTCGACCGCAAGACGGTGCGGGCCCGCACCCCGATGCAGGCCGAGTACCTCAAGGCGCTCGCCGACCACGACGTGGTGTTCGCGATCGGGCCCGCCGGCACCGGCAAGACCTACCTCGCGGTGGCGGCGGCGGTGCAGGCGCTGCGCCAGAAGAAGGTGGACCGCATCGTGCTCGTGCGCCCGGCGGTCGAGGCGGGGGAGAACCTCGGCTTCCTGCCCGGCGACATGCAGGAGAAGGTGGACCCCTACCTGCGCCCGATGTACGACGCGCTCGCCGACCTCATGTCGTACGACAAGATGCGGCGCTACGTCGAGCTGGGGGTGATCGAGATCGCCCCGCTCGCATTCATGCGCGGCCGCACGCTCCACAACTCGTACGTGATCCTCGACGAGGCGCAGAACACCACCGTGCGCCAGATGAAGATGTTCCTCACCCGCATGGGGGTGAACTCGCGCGCCGTGATCACCGGCGACATCACGCAGATCGACCTCAAGGACCCCGACAGCTCGGGTCTGGTCCGCATCCAGCAGATCCTCGGGCACGTCGCCGACATCCGCTTCATCTACTTCCATCCCGAGGACGTCGTGCGCCACCGGCTGGTGCGCGACATCATCCGGGCGTTCGACGACTACCACACGCGCCAGAACGGCCGCGCCGAGGACGGGGTCGGCATCAGCATGGACCCCGACGCCCCGCCGCTCCCCGAGGCGCCGCCGGCCGTCCCACCCGCGACCCCCGAGGAGACGCGCGGCGCGTCGAGCTGACCGCCGCCCGCGACTCCCGCCGCGGCCCCGCCGCGCCCCATGAACGCTCCCGAGGCCCCTCCGCGTCCGGCGCTGCCCGACCGCGCCCGCAGCTTCCGCTGGGGGCACTACGCGGTGCGCGCGCTGCTGGTGCTGGCGCTGCTCGCGCTGAGCGTGCTGCTGCCGACCCACCCGCGGGTCGAGGAGAAGTACCGCTACCGGATCGGCGACATCGCGCGGGAGCGGATCGTGGCGCCCCACGACTTCCGCGTGCAGAAGGACGAGGCGAGCCTGCGCCGCGAGCAGCAGACCGCGGCCGCCGCCGTGCCGCCGGTGTTCGTGGTCGACGCGCGGGTGTCCTCGGAGACCCTCGACCGGCTCGCCCAGTTCCAGGAGAAGGTGCTGCAGCTGGTGCTCGATCCCTCGCTCCCGCCCGCGGAGCGCACGAGCCGGCTCCAGGGGCTCGGCGTCCCGCTCTCCGACGAGAGCGCCCGCGCGCTGGCCGCCCCGGGTCGCGCCCGCCGCGTGCTGCGCGATCTCGGCGGCTGGCTGAACGACCTGCTCGCCGCCGGGGTGGCGCCCGAGAAGCAGAACGGCCTGCTCCAGGGCTACCGCTCGATCGTGCTGCGCGAGGGCGAGACCGAGCAGCCGCGCCCGGCCGGGCTGCTCTACGACCGCCGCGAGGCGCTGCTGCTCATCGAGCGGCGCGCGCGCGAGGCGTATCCGGGCGATGCGGCGGGGGCGCGGCTGGCCGCCGAGCTGGCGGGACCGTTCGTCCAGCCCAACGTCGTCTACGACCGGGCCGAGACCGAGTGGCGCCGCGTCCAGGCGCAGGGGGCGGTCACGACCATGCTGGGGTTCGTGCAGAAGGACGAGCTGATCGTGGACGCGAACCAGCGCATCGACCGCGAGGCGCTGCTCAAGCTGGCCTCGCTGCGGGAGCTCGAGTCCGCGCAGACGCGGCGCGGCGAGATCCTGGCCCCGCCGGCGGCGCGCATGGTGCTCATGCTGCTGTTCATCGCCATGTTCGCGATCTACCTGCGGCTCGAGCTGCCGCAGGTGTTCCGCGACAACGCGATGCTGGCGATGTTCACGGTGCTGACGATCGTCGTCATGGGCTCGGCCGAGGTGCTGGTCGGCGTGCTGGGGCTGTCGGAGTTCACGGTGCCGCTGGCGCTGGCGCCGCTGGTGGTCGCCTCGCTGATGGAGAAGCGCCCGGCCCTGGTGTTCACGCTGATGCTGGCGGTGGCGACCACCGCGATCATGGAGCTCAAGGCGCCGTTCGTGCCGGTCGCGGTGATGGGGGGCGTGACCGCCGTCTACTCGGTCGCCCGGCTGCGCCACCGCTGGCACTTCGTGCGCGCGAACCTGGTCATCGCGGTGGCGATCCTCGCCGCGATCGTCGCCTGGGACCTCGCCCGCGCGACGCCGCCCGAGGTGCTGATCCGCGACGCGATGTGGGGGGCGCTCAACAGCTTCCTGGCGATCGCGCTCGCGTTCCTGCTGCTGCCGGTCGTCGAGCAGGGGCTGGGCCTGACCTCGGACATCACGCTGCTCGAGCTGTCCGACCTCAACCGGCCGCTGCTGCGGCGGCTCCAGCTCGAGGCCCCCGGCACCTACCATCACAGCATGGTGGTCGGCAGCCTCGCCGAGCGGGCGGCCGAGGCGACCGGGGCGAACTCGCTGCTCGCCCGCGTCTCCGCCTACTACCACGACATCGGCAAGCTGGCGAAGGCCGAGTACTACGCCGAGAACGAGCCCGCCGCCGGGCGCAGCCGCCACGAGCAGCTGACCCCGAGCATGAGCGCGCTGGTCGTGCGATCGCACATCACCGAGGGGCTCGACATGGCGCGCCGGGAGCGGCTGCCGCGCGCGGTGCGCAACGCGATCCCCGAGCACCACGGCACCATGGTGATGGCGTTCTTCTACGACAAGGCGCTGCAGGCCGACCCCGGCGCGCGGCGCGAGGACTACTGCTATCCCGGCCCGCGGCCGCGCTCGAAGGAGACCGCGATCCTGATGCTGGCGGACGGCGTCGAGGGGGCCTCGCGCGCGCTCCAGGAGCCGACCCCGAGCCGCATCCGCGGGCTGGTGACGAGGATCGTGGACCAGCGGGTGCAGGACGGACAGCTCGACGAGTGCGGGCTCACGCTGGCCGAGGTCGCGCGCATCCGCGAGGCGTTCATCCCGGTGCTGACGGCGATCTTCCACGTCCGCGCGCCCTACCCCGACGAGGCGCGGCGCCGCGCCCGGACCGATGCCGACGCGCGCAAGGACGCGACCTGACCCGCCGGGCGTGACCGCGCCGCTCGCGGCGCTGGTGCGCGCCGCGCTGGCGGGCGAGGGCCGGCGGCCCGGCGAGCTCGGCATCGTCCTCACCGGCGACGCGCCGGTGCGCGAGCTGAACCGCCGCTGGCGCGGACTCGACCGGGCGACGGACGTGCTCTCGTTCGGCTACGACGAGACGCCCGGGCCGGTGGTGAACGGCGACCTGATCGTGTCCATGGACCGCGTGGCGGCCCAGGCCCGCCGCTACCGGGTGACCCGCGGCCGCGAGCTGGCCCGGCTCGTCATCCACGGCGCGCTCCACCTGGCCGGGCTCGACCACCGGACCGCCGCCCAGCGCCGTCACATGCGTGCGCGCGAGGCGCGGCTGCTGCGGGCGGGCGCGCAGGAGGTCCGCGCCCTCGAGCGCGTCCTCGACCGGCGCCGCCGGCCCTGAGGTCGCCGGCCGGGCGCGCCATTGACCCGGCCACCCTCCATCGGCGAGTCTCCGCGCGGCATCCGTCCCCGCCGTCCGCCACCACCACCGCGGAGCCCGCGCCCCCACGTCATGAGCAAGTCCCCGTCGAACGGTCCCAGCCTGATGGGCCGGCTGCGCAACTACTTCCTCACCGGGCTGCTGGTGCTGGCGCCCTCGGCGGTGACGCTGTGGGTGTTCTACCGCCTGCTCAACTACGTCGACAACATCCTCGGCGTCTACCTGCGGTTCCCCGCCTTCGACTACCACCGCATCCCGGGCATCGGGCTGGTCGCCACCCTGCTGCTCCTCATCCTGGTGGGATGGATGGCGTCGTGGATCGGAGCGCGCCCGGCGCTGCGGTTGTGGGACCATCTGTTGACCCGAATTCCGGGCATCGGTATCCTCTACGGCTCGACCAAGTCGTTGGGGGAGGCGTTCTTCACCAAGGAGCCGCGGGTCTTCCAGCGGGTGGTGCTGGTGCCGTGGCCGCGTCCCGGCATGTGGCGGATCGGCTTCATCACCGGCCGCCCCAGCGCCGAGATCCGCGCGCGCCTGGCGGAGGACATCGAGGTCGTCTACATCCCGCACACGCCGAACCCCGCCTCGGGGTTCGTGCACTACGTGCCGCGTGCGGACATCATCTACCTCGACTGGCCCGTGGAGGACGGTCTCAAGGTGGTGATCTCGGGCGGCGTCGTGCAACCCGGCTCGGTCGCCGGGCCGCCGTGAGGTCGCGCCGGCGCCCGTCGCGACCCGTGGAGTGAGTCCCCGATGGCCCTCGTCCGCTGCGAAGGGATCGTGCTGAGGACGTTCGCGCTCGGCGACACCAGCCTGATCGCGGTCACCTACACGCGCGAGCACGGCCTGCTCAAGCTGGTCGCCAAGGCCGCCCGCCGCACCCCGAGCCGGTTCGGTTTCGCGCTCGAGCCGCTCTCGCGCTCGCGGTTCGTCGTCTATCACAAGCCCGACCGGGACCTGCACCTGCTCTCGCAGGCCGAGGTCCTGGAGCCGACCGGCAGCCGCCTCACCGACCTGGCGCGCCTCGCGCACGGGCAGGCCGCGCTCGAGCTGATCGACCGCCTGGTGTGGGGCGAGGAGCCGCACGCCGAGCTCTACGACCTGCTGGCGGCCGCGCTGCGGGGGATCGCGGGCGGCCCGCCGGCGACGCTGCCGGCGATCCTGCTCGCGTTCGAGCTGCAGGCCGCGGGGCTGCTCGGCTACCGCCCGCGTCTCGACGGGTGCGCGAACTGCGGCGGCGCGATCTCGGCGCGGCGGGTGTTCTCGCCCGCGCGCGGCGGGCTGCTGTGCGACGGCTGCGCGGCCGCCGAGGCCGGCACCGTCACGCTGTCCGCGGACGGGCTGGCCGGGCTCGCGCTCCTGCTCTCGCGGCCGCTGCGCGAGGCCGGCGACTGGCTGGGGCTCGCCGAGGTGCGCCGCACCGGCGAGATCACGCGGGTGGTCGAGGCGTTCCTCCGCCACCACTTCCAGCGCTTCCAGGGCCTGCGCTCGCTCGAGACCCTGCGCGCCCTGCCGGGCGCCGATCCCGCGAAGGACGCGCCGTGCCCCGCCTGAACCCCGCCCGTTCCCTGCAGGAGATGATGCTGGCGCTCGAGACCTTCTGGCTCGAGCGCGGGTGCGTCCTCCAGCAGCCCGACCCGTCCGAGGTCGGGGCCGGCACCTTCAACCCCGCCAGCTTCCTGCGCGCGCTCGGGCCCGAGCCGTGGCGCGTCGCCTACGTCGAGCCGTCCCGCCGCCCCAAGGACGGGCGCTACGGCGAGAACCCGCACCGGTTCCAGCAGTTCTACCAGTACCAGGTGCTGCTGAAGCCGGCCCCGGCGGACGTGGTGGACACCTACTTCGAGTCGCTGCGCGCGCTGGGCGTGGACCCGCGCGAGCGCGACCTGCGGCTGGTCGA
>CAZKQE010000109.1:0-8638 GCA_964554725.1 uncultured bacterium | reverse complement strand
CGCAGCAGGTACTCCACCGTCGCGACCACGCGCAGCGTCTTCTGGATCTGGGCCTCCTGGATCACCCCCTGCGCCGGATCGCGCGGCAGGATCTCGAACACCCCCTGCGAGGCGCGCCGGATGGCACCCAGCCGGCTCCCCGACTGACGCGCGAACTCGCCGGCCGCCTGCCGCGCGGCCGCGGTGGCCTCGGCGACCATCTCGGGCTTGAGGTCGTTCAGGCGGGTGAAGAGGTAGCTGGGTCCCCCGCCGTAGCCCGGCCCGCCGCTCGACAGCACGACGCCCGCGGCGACCAGGTCGCCGACCTGCTGGCTCGCCGCGCGGATGCGCTCGGGCTCGGGGGTGCGGACCATCAACGTCGTCGTGATGATGAACCGGTTCGCCCCGACCCCGGACTGGTAGGGGTTGGCCCGGGTGTCGGCGACCTCGAGACCCTGCAGCTCGGTGGCGGTCGAGTCGAGGCCGAAGCGGGCGAGGAAGGCGAGCACGGTCGCGCGGTCGCGCGCGCTGCGGCGCTGGGCGAGCTCGAGGTCGTTGTCGGCGGTCACCATGCGCATCGGCCACAGGCCGACGTCGGCAGTCACGGTGCGCTCGGCGACGCCCTTGACCGAGACCGACCGGTCGGCGACCCGGAAGCGCTCGATGCCGCGGCCCACGAGCAGCCCGGCGATCACGATGGCGAGCGCCAGCAGCAGGGTGCCGAGCGGCGAGCGGTCGTTCATGGCGGATCCCCCCCGTGTGGACGCGCATTCTAGCGCGGGGACGGGACCGGCCGAAACGCCGGCGCGCCGCGCGCCGGCGCCCCGCCGTGACAGCCGCGCGGCGCATCCGTATCATGCGTCGTCCGGTCGCCCGCCCGCGCGCGCCGGCGCCCCCCCGACACCCGGAGCCCGATGACCCATCCCCCCAGCGTCGCCTATTTCTGCATGGAGTTCGGTCTCTCGGAGACCTTCCCGATCTACTCCGGGGGACTCGGCGTGCTGGCCGGCGACTTCATCAAGTCGGCGCGCGACCTCGGGGTGCCGCTGGTCGGCGTGGGCCTGCGCTGGGAGCGCGGCTACTGCGTCCAGCGCATCGGCCCCGATGGCCGGCCGTTCGACGAGTTCCCGGGCTACGACGCCTCGTTCCTCGAGGACACCGGCGTGCGGGTCACGGTGCGGGTGCGCGGGACCGAGGTCCGCTGTCTGGTGAAGACGACGCGGCGCTTCGACAACGCCACGCTGTTCCTGCTCGAGCCGGCCCGCGACGAGGACCGCTGGATCACGCATCGCCTCTACCAGGCCGGCACCGACGTGCGCATCGCGCAGGAGATGCTGCTCGGGATCGGCGGCGTGCGCGCGCTCCACTGGCTCGGCGTCCCGGTCACGACCTTCCACTTCAACGAGGGGCACGCGGTGTTCGCCGGGGTCGAGCTGATCGCCGGTCGCATGGAACTGGGCCGTTCGTTCCCCGAGGCCTGGGACGACACGCGCCGCCGCATCGTCTTCACCACCCACACGCCGGTCAGCGCCGGCAACGAGGAGCACGGGCTGCGTGACCTGCGCCGCATGGGCGCCTGTCTCGAGCTCTCGGACGAGGAGATGCGGTCGCTCGGCGGCGACCCGTTCAACATGACGGTGGCGGGGTTGCGGCTGGCGCGGCGCGCGAACGCGGTGTCGGAGCTCCACGGCGAGACGGCGCGCGCGATGTGGCGCCATGTCGAGGGCGCCGCACCGATCGTCGGCATCGTCAACGGCGTCCACGCCCCGACCTGGCAGTCCCCGGCGATCCGCGCGGCGGCGGGCGACCCGGAGCGGCTGTGGGCCGCGCACCTCGCGCACCGGGGCGAACTGGCCGACGCGGTCCAGGCCCGCGCCGGCGTCCGCCTCGATCCCGGGGCGCTGTGGATCGGGCTCGCGCGCCGTGCGGCCACCTACAAGCGCAACGACCTCGTCCTGCGGGACGAGACGCGGCTGGCGCGGTGGCTCGACGAGGGACGGGTGGCGCTGGTGTTCTCGGGCAAGGCGCACCCCGACGACGCGGGCGGCAAGGAGATGGTGGCGCGGCTGGCGCGCGCTCACCGCCGGCACCCCGGGCGGGTGGTGTTCCTCGAGAACTACGACATGTCGGTCGGCCGCCTGCTCACGCGCGGCTGCGACCTGTGGCTCAACACGCCGGTGCGGCCGCTCGAGGCGAGCGGGACGTCGGGGATGAAGGCGGCGCTGAACGGCCTCCCCAACCTGAGCGTGCTCGACGGCTGGTGGGCGGAGGGCTGCCGGCCGGGGGTCAACGGCTGGGCGATCGGCGGCGCGGACGCCGGCGACGACGCGCGCGACGCGGCGGCGCTGCAGGACGCGCTCGAGCGCGAGGTGCTGCCGGCGTGGGCGGATCGCGGGCGCTGGACGACGATGATGCAGGCCAGCATCGAGGTCGCCGGGGAGCGCTTCACCTCCGACCGCATGGTGGGCGATTATGTCGAGCGGCTCTACCGGGACGACGGGGCCGCGATGGTCCCGCGCGGTCCCGACCGCAGGGTGCGCCCGCCCCGGGGAGCCTGACGCGCCGCGCCGGCGGCGCGAGCGGAGGAGCCCGTGTCACCGACATCGCCCGATCCCGCCGGCGTCGCGGCGGTACGCGGCGCCGTCCCGGTCGTCGCGAACCGCGGCGACGAGATCGTCGCCGCCACCGCCCGTCTGCTCACCGCGCTGCTCGAGGTGAACGGCCTCACCCGCGCCCAGGTGATCAGCGCCATCTTCACCGCCACCGACGACCTCGACGCGGACTTCCCGGCCCACGCGGCGCGGCGGCTGGGCTGGACCGACGTGCCGCTGCTCAACGCACGCGAGATCCCGGTGCCCGGGGCGATGCCGCGCGTGGTGCGCGTGCTGCTCACGGTGGGCGGCGTCCCGCCCGGCGCGCGGCTGCGCCCGGTCTATCTCGACGCCGCGGCCGCCCTGCGGCCCGACCTGCCGGCGGGCGCCGCGGCGCAGGCGCCGGTGGACGTGGCGATCATCGGCCTCGGTCAGATCGGGGGCTCGGTGGGGCGCGCGCTCGGCCGCGCGGGCGGCTGGCGGCGGGCGGGCTGGGACCACGACCCGGCCACCCTCGCCGCGGCGCTCGCCGCCGGGGCGAGCGCGAGCGCGGCCTCCGCCGTGGCCGACGCCTGCGCCGGGGCGGCGCTGGCGGTGGTCGCCACCCCGGTGGACACGCTGGCGTCGGTGATCGCGGAGGTCGCGGAGGCGCTGCCGGCCGGGGCCGCGCTGGTGGACACCGGCGGCGCGCGCGGTCCGGTCACCGCGGCCCTGCGGGCGGCCGCGGCTCGCGGCGTGCGGGCGGTCGGCGGACACCCGCTCGCCGGCGTCGAGGGTCGGGGGTTCTCCGCCGCGCGCGCCGACCTGTTCGCGGGCGCCGCGTTCGCCCTCGCGCCGGAGGGGGACGCGGTGCCCGAACTCGTCCTGCGCCTGGTGCGCGACCTCGGCGCCCGCCCGCTCGAGGTCGAACCCGGGCGTCACGACGAGGCGCTCGCCCGCACCAGCCACCTGCCCTATCTCGTCGCCTGCGCCCTGCGTGAGCTGGGGGACGAGGCGGCCGGCGCGGGGCTCTCGGGACCGGGGTTCCGCGACATGACCCGGCTCGCCGCCAGCGACCCGCGGGTGGCCGGCGCGACCTGTCGCGCCAACGCCCGCGCGATCGACGGGGCGTGGCGGTCGCTGCGCGCGGCCCTGGACCGCGCGGTCGCGGGGCTGAGCGGCGGGGCGTGACCCCGGTCAGCCCCCGGCCGGCTCCACCGGGTCGGCCGCCACCTCGATGGTCTCCAGCCACTCGATGTACTCGGGCGGCAGCCGGTGCCGTCGCGCGCCCTTCAGCAGGGTCTCCATGTAGCGGCGGGCGGGCGGCGTGGGATTCAGCGGGCGCGCGAAGTACGTGTACGCGCGCACCCGTCGCGGCACCGAGCCGTCGTCCGCGCGCACCAGCTCGACCGTGACCAGCTCGCGCTCGTACAGGTTGTGGTGGTCGCCGGGCCCCTTCCAGCCCTCGTAGCGGTCGAGCGCCGCGAGCCCCGCCTCGTCCACCTCGTAGAGGGCGCCCCACACGGTCTCGCCGTGGGCATGCGCGACCCCGGCGGTGCCGCCGCCCCAGCCCTCGTAGTAGAGCGGGAAGGTGAGACGATGGTCGGCGAGCGACGCCAGCCCGACCACCGCCACGTTCGGCACGTGGACGCGGATCTGGTCGAGGTCGAGATTGGATCCGTAGGCGAAGTAGAGCATGGCCTCCCCGCGGGAGCTGCGCGCGACCCGGCGCCGTCGAGGATACCGCAACCCGCGGCCTCCGTCCCCGCGCTCGTTGTCGTCCCCGGAGGGCGTCGTTATCATGCGCGCGACCCCGTTCCCGATGGCGGCCGCGCCGCCGGGAGCCCGACCTTCCCCCTCCCGGTCCGGAGACGCGCGCGCGATGGCCCTCGACTTCCTCGTGTTCGGCCCCCACCCGGACGACGCCGAGATCGGCGCCGGCGGGCTGCTGCTCAAGATGAAGTCGCTCGGCCACTCGACCGGGATCGTGGACATGACCACCGGCGACATGGGCTGGGGCACGCCGGAGATCCGGGCCGAGGAGAGCGCGGCGGCGGCGCGGATCCTCCAGCTCGACGTGCGCGAGAACCTCGACCTCGGCGACTGCCGGGTCGAGGACACGTTCGAGAACCGCTGCCTCGCGGCGGCCGCGATCCGCCGTCATCGCCCGCAGATCGTGATGGCGCCGTACTACGACCTGCCGATCGGTCGCGGGCTCGGGCACAACGACCACTACAAGACCGGGCAGATCGTCGCCAACGCCTTCAACCTCGCCCACCTGCGCAAGGCTCCCATCGCCGGCGAGCCGTTCCAGGCCAAGGCGCTCTACTTCTATTTCCTCCCGCCCGGCACGCTGCCCACCTTCATCGTCGACATCACCGGCCACTTCGAGCGGATGATCGAGGCGATCGACTGCCATCGCAGCCAGTTCGCGAACCCCGAGCGGCCGCGGCCCGAGCACCTGCCGAGCGTGCGCGACGTGTTCGAGTCCTACGCCCGCTACTGGGGCTGGCAGATCGGCGTCCGGCACGCGCAGGCGTACCTGTCGGTCTCGCCGCTGCGGGTGGGGGATCCGCTGACCCTGGTCCGCGACGTCGTCCCACGGCCGTGAGCGTCGTCCGGGGGCTGACCGCCGCGGCGCTCGCCCTCGCGGTCGCGGCGGCGGCCGCCGCGGCCCCCGCGCCGGAGAACGAGCTCGAACGGCTCGCGGCCGAGCTCGCCGCCTTCTGCGAGACGAGCGCCGCCGCACGGATCGAACGCGGCGGGCCGCCGGAGTCCGTGCGGCTCGCGAGCGTCGTCTCGCCGGCCGCGCTGGCGCGGGAGCGAGCGTTCCTCGCGCGGCTCGCGGCGCGGGTCGCGGCGGCGCCCGAGCCGGCCGGGCGGGGTGCGGCCGACGACCGCGCCCTGCTGGCGGCCACGGTCGAACGGGAGCGGGTGGTGGCCGAAGTCGTGCGCCCGTTCCAGCGCGATCCGGGCCTCTACCTCACGCTGCTCACCGGCGCGGTCGGGTCCGCGCTCGACCGCTCCCGCGGCTCCGCCTGCGAGCGGCTCCGGCAGGCCGCCCGCCGCCTCGCGCAGACGCCCGAGCTGCTGCGTGCGGCGCGGCTCCAGCTGACCGACGCGCCGGCGCCGCTGATCGAGCTGGCGATCGATCGCTGCGACGCGACGCTCCGCCTGCTCCGCGAGGATCTGCCCGCGCTCACCGGCGGCTGCCGGAACGCCCGCCTGCAGGCCGACCTCGCCCAGGCGGACACGACCGCGGTGCGCGCGATCATCGTCTTCCGCAGCTACCTCGCCGACGACCTGCTGCCCGCCGCGCGCGGCCGGCCGCCGATCGGGCCGGAGGCGCTGCGGCGGGTGATCGCGGCGACGCTCGCCGCCGGCACGGCGCCGGTCGATTCCCTGCTCGCCGACGCCGCGGCGCGGGTCGAGCGCCACCGCACCGAGCTGGAGGCGCTGGCGCCGCTCCTGACCGACGCCGGGAGCCGCGCCGCCCTCGACACGCTGGCGGCCGCGCGCGGTGCGCCGGGCGGCTGGTCCGACTCGGCGGCCGCCGCGCTGCCGCGGGTCGGCAGGTTCCTGCTCGAGCGCGAGCTGGTGACGGTCGGGACGTGGCCGGCGCTCCCGACGCGGACGGCCGCGCCGCTCCCGCGGGCGGCCGCGGTCGCGCGGGTGGTGGACGCTCCGGGCGGCGGGCGGGCGGTCACGACCTGGCTCGAAGCCGGCCCCGCCGGACCGCCGGGGGCGGCGGGACCCGTGGCGCGCGAGGCGGACCTCGAGGTCGCCCGCGAGGCCCTGCCGGGACGGCATCTGCGGGTCCTCGCCGCGGGCGGGGGACGCTCGCCGGTATCCCGGCGGCTGCTCGCCCTGTGGCCGGGGGAGGATTGGGGACTCTACGGCGAGAGCATGCTGCTCGCGGAGGGCTACGCCGCGGAGGACGACCGCCTGCGGGTGCTCGCCGCCGCCCGCGCCCTGCGGCGGGCGGGCCGCGCGCTCGCCTCGCTCGGCCTCCACGGCGGGACGATGACCTACGACCAGGCGCGGCGGATGCTCGAGGAGCGATGCCTGCTCACGCCGGCCGAGGCGCGCCGCGAGGCGCAATGGGCCGCGCTCGACCCGGCCCTCTTCGGCTACACTCTCGGCGCTCTGCGTCTGCGCGAGCTTCAGGACGAGGCCCGGCGTCGTCTGGGTCCCCGCTACCGGACCCGGGCGTTCCACGACGCGGTGCTCCGTTGCGGCGCCTCGCCCCACGGCATCGTCCGTGACCGTCTGTGGCGGGAGCTGGCCGAGGCAACGGACGACCACCCGGCCGGGACGGGACCATGAGCGAGCGGCTGGCGGGCCGGTACGAGATCCTCCGGCGCCTGGGCGCGGGGGGGATGGGCGAGGTGTTCCTCGCCCGCGATCTCACCACCGGCGTCGAGTGCGCCCTCAAGCGCCTGCGCGCGGGCGCGGCGATCCCCGCCGCCGAGCTGACCCGGCGCGAGTTCGAGGCGCTCACGCGCCTGCGCCACCCGGCGATCGTCGCCGTCTACGAGCTGGGCTTCGCGCCCTGCGGCGCGCCCTACTACACGATGGAGTACGTGCCGGGCCTGGCCGCCGACCGCGCGCTCGCGCGCGGGGACTGGGCGGCGCTCTACGTGGTCGCCGCGCAGGTGGCCCACGGTCTCGAGGCGCTCCACGCCGCCGGGGTGGTCCACGGCGACCTCAAGCCGTCGAACCTGCTGGTGGTGCCGGGGCCGATGCCCGGCGACCCGCCGCTCGACGTGCGGCTGCTCGACTTCGGTCTCGCGGCGGTGCTGGGGCGTGACGAGCGCGGTCATCGCGGCACGCCCGGGTTCGCGGCGCCGGAGATCGTCCGCGGCGAGCCGCCCTCGCGCGCGGCGGACCTCTACGGCCTCGGCTCCACGCTCTACACCCTGGCCGCCGGCCGGCCGGCGTTCTCCGCCGAGGAGCCGACCACGCTGCTCCGCAGGCAGCAGGCCGGGCCGCCGCCCGCGCAGCCGCTCGAGGAGGCGGGGGCGCCGCCGGCGCTGGCGCGTCTGGTGCTGCGACTGCTCGCCTCCGACCCGGCCGAGCGGCCGCCGGACGCCGGGGCGGTGCGGCGGGAGCTCGAGCGCATGCACCCGGCGGCGCGCCGGCCGCTGGCGGAACGCCTGCGGACCACGGTGATCGTCGGCCGCGAGCGTCCGCTGGCGCGGTTCGAGAGCTGGACGCGCGCGACCGACGGCCGCACCCGGGTGATCGAGATCACCGGCGAGGCCGGCGCGGGCAAGTCGGCGCTGCTCGCCGAGCTCGCCGCCCGCGCCGCGCTCGAGGGCCGGCGGGTCGCCCATCTCGCGTGCGGCGCGTTCCCGGGCGCCGGGGGCGCGGCGCTCGCACTGCTGCGCCGCTGGGCGGCCGAGGCGGCGGTGGACCCGGCCTCGGTGCCGGGCCTGGCGGCCGGGACGCGCGCCGCGCTCGCCGGCGAGCCGGAGACGCCGGCCGAAGGCGACCTCGGGACGCTCGCCGACGCCGCGCTGGGCTGGACGCGGAACGCGGACCGGGACGGCTCGCCCGCCCTGGTGCTGCTCGACGACAGCGAGCACCTCGACGCGTTCGCGCGCGCCTTCGTCCGTCGTCTGGTCGTCCACCCGGACGCCGGCGGGCTGCGCTGGGTGATGGCCCGCCGCGGGCCGCGCGACGACGCTCCGGCCGGCCCGGCCGAGGACCACGAGGTGCTGCGCGAGGCGGGTCTCGCCGAGGTGATGACGCTGGGGCCGCTCGACCTGGACGGGGTCGCGCGGCTCGCCGCCGCGCGGCTCAACCAGCCGGCGCCGGAGGGACTGGTCGCGTTCCTGTGGTCGCGCGCCGCGGGCCACGCCGGCCTCACGGTCGAGCTGCTGCGCGGCGTGGCGGAGGCCGGCGCTCTGAGCGAGAGCGAGGCCGGCCTGGTGGTGGACGCCGTGGCCCTCGACGCGGTGCGCACGCCGGCGCAGTTCGAGGCCTCGATCCTGGCCGGACTCGCCGCGCTGCCCGCGCCGGCGCGGGCGGCCGCCGCGGCGCTGGCGGCGGTCGCCCACGCGGTCGAGCCGGCGCGGCTCGCGACC
>CAZKQE010000108.1:0-8651 GCA_964554725.1 uncultured bacterium | reverse complement strand
ACCGCCGCGGCGGCCACCGGCCCGCGCGCCCATCCGCCCCATCGCGTTCGGCGCATCGCCACCCTCCCCGTGCCTGTGAGATGATCGCGTGGTGACCGAGCCGGACCGCCCCCGCGCCCCGCGCCGCCGCGCCCCTCCGACGAGGGGATCGGCAGGGTGGGGCGCGTTCCTCACCTCCGCGCTGGTGCTGGTGCTGGCGTGTCCCGACTCCGCCGGGGCCGCCGTCCTGCGCGTGCCCGAGGAGCACGCGACGGCGGCGGCCGCGGTCCGCGCCGCGGCCCACCGCGACACCATCCTGTTCGCGCCCGGGACGCACGCCGGCGGGGTGTTCGTGGACGGCAAGGCGCTCACGCTCGCCTCGCGGTTCCTGCTCTCCGGCGACACCGCGCTGGTGGCGGCCACGGTCCTGCGCGGCGCGGCCGACGACATGTGCGCCGGACGGCCCGGCTGCGTCGGCCGCTCGGTGGTCGAGTTCGGCGCCTCGGCCCACGGCGGCGCGGTGGTCGGCCTCACCGTGACCGGCGGCGAGGACGGCGTGCGCTCGCAGGCGAGGGTCGAGATCGCCCACTGCCGGGTGGTCGAGAACGGCGACGGGGTGGACTTCGTCTCGGGCTCGGGCGGGACGCTGCGGAACTCGCTGTTCGCCCGCAACCGGGACGACGGGATCGACCTGAACGGGCGGATCGAGGCCCGCATCGTGGACAACGACATCCGCGACAACCGGCAGGACGGGGTCGAGTACCGGCTGCACGCCTACCGGGGTCCGGTCCAGACGATCGAGTTCACCGGCAACCGCATCACCGGCAACGGCAGCGACGGCATCCAGCTGATCGACTATCCCGACGTCTCGGACCGCGTGGTGCGGATCGAGCGCAACCTGTTCCGCGCGAACCGCGACGCCGCGATCGGCTGCCTGCCGGACGGACGGACGATCCAGGACTTCGGCGGCGCCGCGGTGGCGGAGCGGGTGTTCGTCGTGAACAACACCTTCCTCGACGAACGTCACGGCGTGATCGGCGGCGCGAACACGGTGATCGTGAACAACGTCTTCTCCGGCGTGCGCGGCAGCGCCCTGCGGCGGGTGGGGGGGCGCTCGGTCGTCGCCCACAACCTGTTCTGGGAGACCCGGACCGAGCTCGAGGAGTGCGGCGTCACCGCCACCGCGCACCGGCGGGCGGATCCGCGGCTCGACGCCGCGGGCCGGCCGCGGGCGGGGAGCGCCGCGATCGACGGCGGCACGGCATCGTTCGTGGCGCGGGGCGACACGCTGCTGGCGCTCCCGCCCGGGAGCTTCCACGGCGCGGCGCCCGACCTCGGCGCGTTCGAGAGCGGCGCGGAGCCCGGCGCCGGCTCGCCCGCCCGGGGGCGTTGAGACCGCACGGACGGCGCGCGGACTTCCGCCGCACCGGCGGCCGACCCTCCCGAGGTTGCCGAATCGGACCGGGGCCTCTAGGTTCCCCGGTCATGACCCCGATGAGTCCCCCACGCCTGCGGAGGGCCGCGCGTCCGCGACCGCTCCGCGGATGGCACCGATGCCGCTGAGCCCGGGCGCGCGCATCGGCGCGTTCGAGATCGAGTCCACGCTCGGCGCCGGCGGGATGGGCGAGGTCTACCGGGCACGCGACACCCGGCTCGACCGCGTCGTGGCGATCAAGGCCCTGCCCGAGGCGTTCGCCCGCGATCCCGAGCGGCTGGCCCGCTTCGAGCGCGAGGCGCGCGTGCTGGCCTCGCTCGCGCACCCGCACATCGCCGGCATCCACGGCCTCGAGGACGTCGCCGGGACCCCGCACCTGGTGCTCGAGTTCGTGGACGGCGAGACGCTGGAGCGCCGGCTCGCCCGGGGGCCGCTCGCCGTGCGGGAGACGCTCGAGGTCTGCGCGCAGGTCGCCGCGGCGATCGAGGCGGCGCACGAGGGCGGTGTCGTCCATCGCGACCTGAAGCCCGGGAACATCATGCTCTCGCCGACCCAGGGCGCCAAGGTCCTCGACTTCGGGCTCGCGCGCGGGAGCGTGGCCGCGTCGTCCTCGCTCGACCTCTCGGCGACCCCGACGATCGGGCTCTCGGCGACCGCGGACGGGCTCGTGCTCGGCACCGCCCCCTACATGAGCCCCGAGCAGGCGCGCGGACAGGCGGTGGACCGGCGCACCGACGTGTGGGCGTTCGGGTGCGTCCTCTACGAGTGCCTGACCGGGCGCCGGGCGTTCGGCGGCGAGACCGTCTCGGACGTGGTCGCCCGCATCCTCGAGCGCGATCCGGACTGGGAGGCCCTGCCGGCCGCGGTCCCCGCCCGCGTCCGGCAGGTGGTGAAGCGCTGCCTGGTCAAGGATGCGCGGGAGCGACCGCGCGACATCGGCGACCTCGGGCGCGAGCTCGCGGCGATCGTGCAGGAGCTCTCGACCCCGGGCGGGGCGCGCCGCGCCGCCGACGCCCGGCCCTCGCTGGCGGTGCTCTACTTCGAGAACCTGGCGAAGGACCCCGAGAGCGAGTACTTCTGCGCCGGGATCACCGAGGACATCGTCACCGACCTCTCGAAGATCAAGGGTCTGCGGGTCGCCTCGCGCAACGCGGTGCAGCGCTACCGGGGCGCCCCGGCGGACATCCCGCGCGTGGCCGCGGAACTGGGCGTCGCCGCCGTGCTCGAGGGCAGCGTGCGGCGCGCCGGCGACCGGGTGCGGATCTCGGCGCAGCTCATCAGCGCGGGGGATGGCTTCCATCTGTGGGCCGACCGCTACGACCGCACGCTGCAGGACGTGTTCGCGGTGCAGGAGGAGATCGCCTCGTCGATCGCGAAGGCGCTCCAGGTGGCGCTCACGCCGGCCGAGTCGCGGTCGCTGGTCCAGGACCGTCCCCGCGACGCGCGGGCGTACGACCTCTACCTCAAGGGACGCGAGCAGTACGGGCGCTACACGGACGCGTCCCTCCGCGCCGCGCTCGCCCTGTTCCGCCAGGCGACCGAGGTGGACCCGGGCTACGCGCTGGCGTGGGCGGGGATCGCCGACAGCCACGCCCAGCGCGTCTCGTGGGGTTTCGCCGAGGATAACGAGGCGTCGCTGCGGGACGGACGCGCGGCGGCGGAGCGCGCGATCGAACTCGACCCGCGCCTGCCCGAGGCCTACAAGGCCCACGCGCTGGTGCTGCGCAACGCCGGCGATCACGCCGGGGCCAAGGCGGTGCTCGAGAAGGTGCTCGAGATCGATCCGCGGTTCGTGCCGGCGCTCAGCAACCTGGCGGTGCAGGCGGTCGAGGACGCCGATCTGGCCGGCAGCGAGCGGCTGTTCCGCCGTGCCCTCGACTGTGACGGTCAGTACCCGTTCGGGTTCGGCTGGCTCGGGTTCCTGCTCGCCCTGACCGGACGCGGCGAGGAGGCGGTCGCGTGGGCCGACCGGCTGCGCGCGCTCACGGACGAGACGTTCTACGTCACCAGCGCCCATGCCATGCGCGTGGGCGTGCAGCTGATGCGCGGCGACCTCGCGGCCGCCGAGGCGGCGCTGGGGGCGGCGCGGGCCGACGGCGCGGACGCGTCGAACCTGGCGGCGTTCGAGGTCCTGGCCGCGGTGAAGGGCGGCCGCGCCGAATCGGTGCGGGCACGCGTCGGCGAGCTCGAGGCCGCCCCCGGGCTGCTGGGCGGCAGCATGATGGCGCTCGCGACGGCCATGCTGCGGATGGGGGAGGTGGACCGCGCCGCGCGCTACTTCGGCAAGCACCGGCTGGTCGGCGGGCTGGCCGAGGTGCTGGCGCGGCTCGACCCGGAGCTGCACGGTGTCCTCGACCATCCGCCGTTCGCCCCGCGGCGGTCGTCGCAGGCCCTGGTGTGGCCGCTCGAGGCGCCGATGATGGACCCGCGCGTCCACGCCGTCTTCCGCGAGGTGCGGATCGAGTCCGGCAGGCCGCAGGGCAGCGCGGTGAGCGGCAGCCGGGGGTAGGCCGCGGCGGGGGGCTCGCGTGGCGGATGCCGATCCGGGCCGGCAATCTCCCCCGGGTCGGCTGCCCGCGCGGCATCGGTGCGCGATTCACTCGTTCCAGAACGAGTCGATCGGTGAAGGCCGGGCCGCCCTCAGGCGGATGCCGGCACCCGCCGGCGGCAGGCATGCCCGCCTCGCGGACGCCCCGGCCCGTACGGAACGTCAGACCCGTCGCGCCAGCAGCACGGTGATGTCGTCGGCGGCGCCCGCTTCGCCCTCGAAGGCGCGCACCTCGCGAACCAGCGCGGCGGCCGCCTCGGCGCAGGGGCGGCCGCGCAGGCGCTGGAGCGCGGCCACCAGCCGCTCGTCCCCCCACAATTCGCCGGCGGCGTTCGCGCCCTCGGTGACGCCGTCGGTGTAGAGCGCCAGCAGGTCGCCGGGGGCGAGCGTGGCCTCGCCGCTCTCGAACCGGGAGTGGGGCAGGATCCCGAGCACCAGCCCGCCGGCGCTGAGCCACTCGACGCGTCCGTCCGCCCGCAGCAGGGCGGGCGGGTTGTGGCCGGCGTTCGCGTAGACCAGCCGCCCGCTCGCGGCGTCGAGGAACGCGAGGAAGGCGGTCACGAACTTCCCGGTCTCGACGCTGCGGTGGAGGAACTCGTTCACCCGTTCGGCGAGCCGGTCCGGTCCCAGCGCGCCGGCGTCCTGGCTCATCAGCGAGGCGCGGAACCCCGACATCAGGAGCGCCGCCGGGACGCCCTTGCCCGAGACGTCGGCGATCACCAGCAGCACGCGGCCGCCGCCCAGGTCCAGGTGATCGTAGTAGTCGCCGCCCACCTCGCGGGCCGGCTCGTAGCGGCCGGCGATCTCGAGCCCGGCTACCGCCGGCGGCGCGCCGGGCAGCAGCCGCTGCTGGATGCGGCGCGCCAGCTCGAGCTCGCCCTCGAGGCGGTCGCGTTCCTTCTCGATCGCGCGCGCCCGCTCCAGACCCTCCGCCATGCGGTTGAACTGCCGCGCCGTCTCCCACAGGTCGTCCTCGCCCTGGATCTCGATGCGATGGCTCAGGTCGCCGCCGCCCAGCGCCGTCGCGCCCCGGCGCATCGCGTCCACCGCGCGGGCGATGCTGCGGCCCATGCCGCCGACCATGGAGAAGTCGAGCCACGCCACCGGCAGCAGCAGCAGCGCGACCATCCCCAGCATCACCACCGGGACGATCTGCAGCTGGTTGCGGCCCAGGTTGGCGAACAGCCCGATCAGCGTCGCCCGGCCGTCCACGCGGGCCGCCAGCAGGAACTCCGACCGCCGCCAGCGGCCGCGCTGGTGCTCGATCCCGGGGACGTTGGCGATGCCGCTCGAGGCGAGCGACTCGGTGGTGCGGATCGTGTCGGGCCCGGAGCCGACGTCCACGACCAGCGGGGCGGGTCGCGCGCGGTCGGTGACGGAGACCCGCGGGCCGCGGCCGCGGCGGGCCGCGCGGCGTTCCGCCGCGCTGCCGGCGCGGAGCGCATCGACGGCGCGCCGGGTGGCGGGCATCGTGTCCGCCGGCGAGCGCACGCTGTCGGCCGGGATCAGGGCGACGGGCGCGTCGCCGATCGCCATCGTGTAGCGCGCGGGCAGGATCGGCGCGACCGAGGAGTCGAGCACGCTCTGCACCGG
Source organism: uncultured bacterium (assembly GCA_964554725.1). GTDB lineage: Bacteria > Eisenbacteria > RBG-16-71-46 > RBG-16-71-46 > RBG-16-71-46 > WS-11. The sequence continues at coordinate 3,096 of CAZKQE010000108.1, read as the reverse complement.
CACCAGCATCACGGCGCGACCCCCGGCCGCTCCGTCCACCGCGGCCCCCAGCCAGCGTGCCCCGCCCAGCCCGACCATCCCGTGGGCGGGCAGCGAGTCGAGCGCGGCGAGCCAGTCCGCCAGCCGCACCTCGCCCGCGACGCTGTCCCCGACCACGCGGGCGAGGCCGTCGCCGCCGTCGAACCACAGGCGGCTCCCCGGCCAGCGTCGCGCCCGCTCCTCCGCGATCCGCACCAGGGCGCGGCCGCGGTCGTCGGCCCGCAGTCCGGCCCGCAGGTCGGCGGCGATGCGGGCGCCCTCCTGCTCGAGCGACTGGCGGGCCGCGAGGGCGCGGTCGGCGTTCACGCCGAGGAACGTGGTCGCCACCCACAGCGTGACCGTGATCGCGAGCGGGACGACCAGCACCAGCACGTGCGAGAGGGCGAGGCGGCGCGTCACCCGCCGGATCCCGAGCGACGGGTCACGGGTGAAGGCGATGAAGGTCTTGAGCACCGCCAGCACGGCGTAGATCCGCACCAGGCCGACGACGATGCGGGCGAAGGTGGTCAGGGGCGCCAGCGGCCCCTCGCCGGCACCACCCGGGCGATCGGGATAGAGGACCATGAACGCCACCAGCGCGGCGGCGCCCAGCGCGCACCGGAACAGTGCCCCGGTGGCGAGTGCGGCGCGCCAGCGGAAGGAGACGAGGGCGACGGCCCCGAGCATCGTGACCGCGGTCCAGGGGCCGTGGAAGGCGGCGACCAGGGCGGCGGCGACCGCGAACGGTGCGCGCAGCGCGATGCCGCGGCGGCGGAACGGCCCCCACAGGGCGAGCGAGACCAGCGCGTCGAACGCCACCAGCGCCGCGAGACCGCAGGCGACGGTGAGCGCCGCCATGGCCGCCCCGGCCGCCCGGGACGCCAGCGGCAGGAGCACCACCGCGGCGGCCGCGGCGAGCGGGAGACGAAGGAGGAGCGCGGGCACCCGCGCCGGGTCGGCGGCGCGGCCGGAGCGCCAGGCGCGCGCGACGATCGCCAGGGCGAGGGCGAAGAGGAGCGCGCCGGGCATGACGACGGATTACGCGGCGTGGAGGGGCGCGCCCGCCGCGACCTCCGCGGTCATCGCTTCCCCGGTGCGGTCAGCTCCCGCACGCGGTCGAACCAGTGGAACGACATGCGCACGCGTCGGAGCGGGGCGATGTCGCGGTCGCGCTGGATGTCCCGCACCGCGAGCACGCCGCTGCCGTCGGGCAGCAGGTCGTAGCTGCCCCAGTTGGCGATCGGCTCGCCGCTGAGCGACAGACGCTCGACCGGCCGCCCGATCTCCAGCGCCTCGCCCCGCGGGGTCATCGAGACGGAGAGCAGGCGGTCGGCCCGGCGGAAGAACAGCTCGGTCCCGCGTCGCGACCAGCGCGGCTCGGCGCCGCCCTCGGTCGAGACCTGCCACTTGCCGCCCGGGCCCGGGAACGGCCGCACGTAGACCTCCGGGCGTCCCGTCTCGGTGGACTGGTACGCGAGCCAGCGGCCGTCGGGCGAGAGCCGGGGGGACAACTCGACCGCCGGGGATTCAAGGACCTTGGTCGCCGCTTCCGGGGCGTCGAGCCGCAGCATGCCGATGTCCCAGGCGGCGGTCAGCTCGACGTAGACGAGCGACGCGCCGTCCGGGGACCACGCGGCGGGGGCCTGCAGGTGGCGCTGCTTCGTGATCCGCCGCGACACCCCGGAGCCGTCGGCGGCGCGCAGGTACAGGTTCGGCTGGCCGCCGTCCTCCTCGTTCGACGAGTAGGCGATGGATCTCCCGTCGGGCGACCACACCGGGTTGAACTCGGCCCGCCCCTCCCCGAACGTCACCCGCGTCTGCGTCCCCCGCTCGAGGTCGAGCATCCACACGTCCGCGCCGGGGCCGCTCCCGATGTTGAGCGCCACCCGGCCGCCGTCCGGCGAGACCGCCGGGCCGGTGATGCCGGCGCCGCTCATGAGCACCTCGGGCGCCCCGCCGGCGAACCGCACCCGCGTCAGCTCGCTGGAGTCGCCGACCGCGGTGCCGCGCATGGTGACCAGCGTACCGTTCGCGGCCACGTCGAACTGCGCCCCGCCCTCGGCGGGCGCGTCCATGACGCCCTCGATCAGGGGCACCGGCGTGCCGCGGACCTCGAGCCGGGCGGCGTCGAAGGGCAGCGCGTAGAGCGTGCCCTCGTGGATGTAGAGGATGTGCCCGGTCGAGACGTAGCGGGGATGACTGCCCCCGTGGTGGAGGATCCTGCGGCGTCCGGACTTGCCCTCCACCACCTCGATCCGGCCCGCCTGTGCGCCGGGGCCGATCGTGAACGAGGTGAACAGCACGGCGTCCCGCCCCGGGATCCAGGACGGCCAGCGATGCGATCGTTCGCCCGACAGCGAGTCGAGCGTGGTCAGCGGTCGCGGCTCGCCGCCGGCTGCCGGGATCCGCAGCAGTCCGCTCGCCGGACTCGGCGCGTAGACGATCGTGCCGTCGTCCCCCCACGTGCCGCCGCGATTGAGGCTGACCGTGGCGAGCGTGATCGGTGCGCCGCCCCGCACCGAGACCTTCTTCAGCTCGGAGCGGGTGAAGAAGCCCAGCCAGTCCCCCTCCGGGGAGAAGAACTGATGATAGGCGAGGTCGGTGCCGCCGATCGTACGTGGCGACGGATCGGCGAGGTCGCGGACGAACAACGTCCGGTTGTCCCCCTCGGTGACGAACGCGATCCGGTCGCCCTGCCGCGAGATCACCGCGGCCGCGCCGTAGCCGGAGAACAGGGGGTCGGGCGAGAGCTCGACGTCCAGATCCATCGGCGTCGGCGGCGGGGCGGCCGCGCGCCACGGGGCCCACGCGGCCACGACCGCCGCCAGACCCAGCGATCCGGCCAGCGCCCAGGCGAGCCGGGGGGCGCGGGCCCGCGCGACCGGCGCGGCGGCGGGGGCCGCCTCGGCGCGCCAGGCGAGCGGGTTCGCCACCTGGTCCTCGATCGCGAGCCGCGCCTCGCCGATGTCGCGCAGCCGCCGGCGCGGGTCCTTGTCGAGGCAGCGCCGCAGCAGCCGTTCGATCGGCGGAGGCAGGTCCTTCGGCAGCAGGGACCAGTCGACGTCGCGCATCATGACG
>CAZKQE010000107.1:0-8679 GCA_964554725.1 uncultured bacterium | reverse complement strand
AGATCCTGCGCGACCTGCGCCTGGGCGAGTTCGACGTGCTGGTGGGCATCAACCTGCTGCGCGAGGGGCTGGACCTCCCGGAGGTCTCGCTGGTGGCGATCCTCGACGCCGACAAGGAGGGGTTCCTGCGCTCGGAGCGCTCGCTGATCCAGACCGCCGGACGGGCGGCGCGCAACGCGGGCGGGCGCGTCGTCCTCTACGCCGACCGGGTGACCGACTCCATGCGGCGCGCGATCGACGAGATGAACCGGCGGCGCGAGAAGCAGCTCGCCTACAACGCCGAGCACGGGATCACGCCCCGCACGATCACGAAGAGCGTCGAGGAGATCATGCGCTCGACCGCGGTCGCCGACGCGATCCGCGGCGCCGCGGCGGACGACCTGCGGGCGCTCATGGGCGCGGTCGAGGAGGAAGGGTCCGACGCGCTGCTCGCGCGGCTCGAAGGGGAGATGCTGGAGGCCGCGCGCGCGCTCCAGTTCGAGCGGGCGGCCTCGCTGCGCGACCGGATCGACGAGATCCGCCACACCCTCGCCGCCGCCGCCGGGCTCGGCATGGCCGGAGCGTCCGCCGGCGCCGGCGGACGGGGCGCCCGCGAGCCGCGGCGCATCAAACGCCGCTTCGGCGCCGACCGCTGAGCCATGCTCGAGACCCTGGCGCTCCAGCTCGTGAAGTACGCCCTCTCCGAGGACGTCGGCACCGGCGACATCACCTCGCTGAACACGATCAAGTCCGGGGTCAAGGCGCGCGCGGTCATCATGGCGAAGGAGGCGGGCGTGGCCGCCGGGATCGACATCGCACGGCTCACGTTCCGCGAGGCGGACGCCACCCTCAAGTTCCGCCCGCTGGCGAAGGACGGGGACGCCCTCCGCGCCGGCGTCGCGGTCGCACAGGTCATGGGCGACGCGGGCAGCATCATCAAGGCGGAGCGGACCGCGTTGAACTTCCTGCAGCGCCTGTCGGGGGTGGCCACGCTCACCCGGCGGTTCGTCGAGCGGGTCGCCGGCACCGGAGTCGTGATCCTCGACACCCGCAAGACCACCCCGGGACTGCGCTTCCTCGAGAAGTACGCGGTCAAGGCGGGGGGCGGCGAGAACCACCGGTTCGCCCTCTGGGACATGTACCTGGTGAAGGACAACCACATCCGCGCCGCCGGGGGCGTGACGGCGGCGATCGACCGCATCGCCCGCACCCGACAGGGCGACCTGCTGCTCGAGGTCGAGGTGGAGTCCGCCGAGCAGCTGCGCGAGGCGCTGCGGCCCGAGGTGGACCGCATCCTGGTGGACAACCGGTCGGTCGCCGAGGTGCGGACGGCGCTGGCGGCGGTGGACGCCTGGTGCCGCGAGAACCCCTCGGACAGCCCGCGCCGCCCCGCGGGCGCGCGTCGCTGGCCCGAGGTCGAGGTGTCGGGCGGCATCACCCTCGACAACGTCGCCGAGTACGCCGCGACCGGGGTCGACTACGTCTCGGTCGGCGCCCTCACCCATTCGGCGCCGGCCCTCGACCTGAGCCTGGAGATCGAGGAAGTTGGCTGAGCCGGCCTTCGACCGCGGGGCGTTCTCCCGGAGCCTCCTCACGCGCCGCCTGGGCCGCACGCTGATCGCCCGCGCGGAGACCCCGTCCACGAACGACCTCGCGTGGGAGGCGCTGGCGACCGGCGTCCCCGACGGGACCGTCGTGGTGGCCGACGCCCAGCCCGCCGGGCGGGGCCGGGCGGGGCGCCGCTGGCACCTCGCCCCGGGCAAGGGCCTCGCCCTCTCGCTCGCGCTCCACCAGGGCTGCGACCGCCGGCAGGCCGGCACGCTGCCGCTGGTCGCGGGGCTGGCGCTCGCGCGCGGCCTCGACACCCTCGGCGTGCGGGCGGCCCTCAAGTGGCCCAACGACCTCCAGGTCGACGGCCGCAAGCTGGCCGGGATCCTGTGCGAGAGCCGCCGACTGGCGGCCGGCACCGACGTGGCGGTGATCGGCGTCGGGGTCAACGTGTCCCAGCAGGAGGGCGACCTGCCGCCGGAGCTGCGCGGGCGCGCGACCTCGCTGGCGATGGAGGGCTGCCGCGCGACCCGCGAGGCGGTGGCCGCCGCGTTCCTCAACGCGTTCGAGCCGCTGTGGCTCGAGCACCAGGAGGGGGGGCGGGCGGCGGTGCTGGAGGCCTGGCGCGGCCGCGCCGCGCACTGGGGCGAGCGGGTCACCGTGCGCACCCCGGGGGGGCCGGTCTCCGGCGTCGCCAGCGCCCTCAGCCCCGACGGCGGCCTGGTGTTGCGGCTCGAGGACGGCGGCGAGTTCGTCGCCCTGGCGGGCGACCTCGAGGCGGGCGCGGGGGAGGAGCGGCCGTGAACGCCCCGCCGCCCGGCCGCCGCGGGCCGCCGCCGAGCGGCGAGATGCCGTTCCTCGCCCACCTCGACGAGCTGCGCGGGGTGCTCATGCACACGGTCGTCGCCTGTCTGGTCGGGGCGGTCGCGGGATGGCTGCTGGCGCCGCGGGTGATCGAGGACCTCATCCGACGCACGGTGGGCCAGGCGGTGGTGCTGTCGCCGGCCGAGGCGTTCAACGAGCGGATCAAGCTGGCGCTCATCCTCGGGCTGCTGCTGGTGCTGCCCTACGTGTTCTTCCGGCTCTGGAACTTCGTGGTCCCCGGCCTGCTGCGGCGCGAGCGATCGCTGGTGCTGCCGATGGCCCTCGCTTCGATGGTGCTGTTCGGGGTCGGCGCATGGGCCGCCTACGGCTACGTCGTGCCGCTGGTCGTCGAGGTGCTGTCGGGGTTCCTGACCCCGAGCATGAAGGCCGAGATCCGGGTCGGCGAGCTGCTCGGCTTCGCCTACAACCTGTCGCTGGCGCTGGGGCTGGTGTTCCAGCTCCCGCTGGTGACGATGACGCTCACCGCGATGGGGCTCGTCACCCCGGGCTTCCTGCTCCGCCAGTGGCGGTACGCGATCGTCGCCGCGTTCCTCCTCACCGCCGTGATCACGCCCGGCGACGTCCTCTCGGCCCAGGTGGTTATGGGCGTCCCGATGACCGGGCTATACTTCGCCAGCGTCGGACTGTCGGCGCTGGTCGCGCGGCGCCGGCGTCGCGGACCGGACGAGTCGCGGGAGCCCACGGAGGAGCACGATGGCTGAGACCCGGCGGGTGGGGGGCGGACGGAAGCGGGTGGCGGTCGGGCGCGCACGCGTGCGGCGCGCGTCGACACGGCCGGACGGGCTGGTCGCCGTGGACGTCGGCAACAGCGACACCGTGGTCGGCCTGTTCGCCGGCCGCGAGCTGTCGGGCTTCTGGCGGTTCACCAGCCGCGGCGCCACCGCGGACGAGATCGCGCTGCGCCTCGACGCGCTCGGCCGGGCGCAGCGCTGGCCGCGCGACCTCGGGGCGGTGCTGTGCTCGGTGGTGCCGGCGCTGACCCCGGCGTGGGCCACCGCGCTCGCGCGTCTCGCCGGCCGGCCGGTGGTCGAGGTGGGGCCCGCGACCGCGAAGGGCCTGCCGATCCGCACCCACGACCGCACCGCGGTGGGGGCGGACCGGATCGCGAACGCGGTCGCCGCCCGCGCGCTCTACGGGACGCCGGCGATCGTCGTGGACCTCGGCACCGCGACCACCTTCGACTGCGTCTCGGCCCAGGGCGCCTACCTCGGCGGCGCGATCGCCCCCGGGGTCGCGACCTCGGCCGAGGAGCTGTTCCGCCGCGCCGCCCGCCTGCCCCGGGTCGAGCTGCGCCGCCCGGCGCGGGCGCTCGGGCGCAGCACCGAGGAGTCGCTGCAGGCGGGCGTCCTGTGGGGCGCGGCCGGGCAGGTGGACGCGCTGGTGCGCCGGCTGGCGCTCGAGATGAAGGGCACGCCGGTCGTCATCGCCACCGGCGGGCTGGCGGCCACCGTGGCGCCCGAATGCGAGACCATCAACCGTGTCGACGAGGCCCTGACGCTCCAGGGCATGCGGCTCATCTGGGAGGATTCGCGTTGATCCGGAGACCCCCGTTCCACCCGTCCCGTCTCGTCCTGCCGGCACTCCTGCTCGCCGGCCTCGCGGCCGCGCAGCACCCGGTCACCTCCACGACGGTCCCCGCGCCGCGGGGCGCCGACTCCAGCGAGGCGCGGCCCCCGCGTCCCCAGCCGCGGGTCGCCGGCCGCTACCTGCCGGGCAGCGCCTACGACCGGGACGTCCCGCTGCCCTCCGGGCGGCCGCGGGCCGTCACCGACAGCGCCACCGTCATGTACATGGTGCGCGCGCTCGCCCACCCGCGGATGGAGGGGCGCGGCGCGGGCACCGCCGGCCTCGACCGGGCCGCCGAGCTGATCGCCGGCGAGATGCGGTGGCTCGGACTGCGGCCGGGCGGCGACGACGGGACCTGGTTCCAGCGGTTCGAGGTGACGACCGGGGTCTCGGTCGGAGCGCCGAACGGGATCGCGGTGGGGGGACGCGAGTTCCCGCTCGGCGACGCGTTCCAGCCGCTCGGGTTCTCGAACAACGGCACCCTCACCGCGCCGGTGGTGTTCGCGGGCTACGGGATCACCGCCGCCGGATTCGACTACGACGACTACGCCGGGCTCGACGTGCGCGACCGGCTGGTGCTGGTGATGAGCAACGAGCCCGGCGAGATGGACTCGACCAGCCGCTTCGAGGGCAGCATCAACACCCCGCACGCCGAGCTGCGCACGAAGGCGATCAACGCCCGCGAGCACGGCGCGGTCGGGCTGCTGGTGGTGAACGCGCCGCGCGACCACGCCGGGGAGCCGCTGCGGCGCCCGCGCGCGGAGGGGGCGGGCTACATGACGAGCGGACTGCTCGCCGCGCAGGTCTCGGAGGAGGTCGCGGCCGCCCTGCTGGCGCCTGCCGGCCTCGACCTCGCCGCCCTGCAGCGCGAGATCGACGCCGGGACCCGCCCGCGCAGCGTCGCGCTCGGGGTCGAGGCGACGGTCACCGTCTCGTTGAAGCGCACGCGCGCCGAGATCCGCAACGTGGTCGGCTGGATCCCCGGCCGCGACACCGCGCGCACGCTGGTGGTCGGCGCCCACTACGACCATCTCGGCTACGGCGGCGACGGCTCGCTGGCCCCCGACCAGGGCCTCCCGCACCTGGGGGCGGACGACAACGCCTCCGGCGTGGCGGCGATGCTGAGCGTCGCCGGCTGGCGGGCGCGGATGAGCGCCGCCGAACCGATGCCCGAGCACAATCTCGTCTTCTGCGCGTTCGCCGGTGAGGAGATGGGGCTGGTCGGGTCGTCCCGGTTCCTCGACGCGCCGACCCGGCCGCTGCCGACGATCGAGGCGATGATCAACATGGACATGGTCGGCCGCCTGCGCGACGACCGCCTGATGGTGATGGGGGTCGGCACCGCGGCCGAGTTCCCGGCGCTGGTCGAGCAGGTGAACGGCCGCTGGCGCTTCGCCCTGCGGACCTCGGGGGACGGGTACGGGCCGAGCGACCACTCGTCGTTCTACCGGCGGAAGGTGCCGGTGCTCGCGCTGTTCACCGGCGCCCACGCGGACTACCACAAGCCGTCCGACAGCGCGGACCGCGTGGACGCGGCGGGGCTGTGGCGGGTGGCGCTGTTCGCCCGCGACCTGCTCGACTCGCTCGACCGCCGGCCGCCTCCCACCTTCCAGCAGGCGCGGTCGGACAGCACCGTCGGCCGGATCGCCGGCGGCGGCGGCTACGGCGCCTACCTCGGCACCATCCCCGACTACATGCAGACCGAGGGCGGCGTGCTGCTCTCCGGGGTGCGGACGGCGAGCCCGGCGGACAGCGCCGGGCTGCGGGCCGGCGACGTCATCCTGCGCTTCGACGGCGTGCGGGTGGACAACATCTACGACTACACGTTCGCCCTGCGCACCCGGAAGCCCGGGCAGCAGGTGAGGATCACCGTGCGGCGGGAGGGTCGCGAGACCGAGCTGCTCGCGGTGCTCGGGAGGCGGCGATGACCGGACGCCGCCGGTTCCTGCTGACCGCCGCCGCGGCGCTGATCGCCGCGATCCCGGCGCCGTCGCCGCGCCCGGCGGCGGGGGAGGAGTGGTCGCCGATCGCCACGCCGATGCCCGGGGCGGTCCTCGCCGACACGCTGATCCGCGAGGGGGAGACGCACTTCGCCCGCCTCTGGCAGCTCACCTTCGGCGGCGAGAACGCCGAGGCCTACTGGTCGAGCGACGGGACCCGGCTCATCTTCCAGTCCACGCGCGACGGCTGGCCGTGCGACCAGCAGTTCGTGCTCGAGCTGGCGACCGGCTCCGTGCGCCGCGTCAGCCCCGGCACCGGCCGCACCACCTGCGGCTACTTCTACGACCAGGACCGCCGGGTGCTGTTCAGCTCGACCCACCTGGGCGGCGACCGCTGCCCGCCCCCGCCCGACTTCTCCCAGGGCTACGTGTGGTCGATCGACCCCGCCTACGACATCTTCACCGCCCGGCCGGACGGGTCCGACCTGCGACGCCTCACCCGCACGCCGGGCTACGACGCCGAGGCCACCGTGGCCCCGGACGGGCGCACGATCGTGTTCACCTCGGTGCGGGACGGCGATCTCGACCTCTACACGATGCGCAGCGACGGCAGCGACGTCCGCCGGCTCACCGACCGCCTCGGCTACGACGGCGGGGCGTTCTTCTCGCGCGACGGGAACTGGATCTGCTGGCGCGCCGACTACCCCGCCGACTCCGCCGCCGCCGCCTACCGTGCCCTGCTGGCGCGCCACCTCGTGCGGCCGAGCACGATGGACCTGTGGGTGATGCGCGCCGACGGGAGCGGGAAGCGTCAGGTCACGGACCGCCCCGGCGCGTCGTTCGCCCCCTACTTCACCCCCGACGGACGCGCCCTCATCTACTCCTCGAACTGGGAGAACCCGCGCGGCCGGAACTTCGACCTCTACCTGGTGGACCTGGAGGGCGGCGAGCCGCGCGCGGTGACGCGCGACCCGACCTTCGACGGGTTCCCGATGTTCTCCCCGGACGGCCGCTGGCTGGTCTTCGCCTCGAACCGTGGAGCGCGCGCGCGGGGGGAGACCAACCTCTTCCTCGCCGAATGGCGGCCCTGAGCGACGGCGCCCGCAGGGCGTCCCTCACGACGGTCGCCGTGGTCCTGGGGCTGCTGGCCTTCGTCGCCACGCAGTACCCGGGACTGCTCGCGGTCCCGTTCATCAACGACGACTTCGTCTTCCTCGACAAGACGCGGACCGCGGGCTTCCTCGACCTGTGGGGGTTCCGGGAGCTCGCCTTCCACTGGTACCGCCCGTGGTCGCGCGAGCTCCACTACTGGCTCCTCCAGCGGCTGTTCGGTCCGCACGAGCCGCCCTTCCACATGGTCAGCGTCGCCCTGTGGCTGGCGGTGCTGGTCACCTACGGCGGGCTCGCGCGCCGGCTGAGCGACGCGCGCGGCGCGGCGGTGGCGGTCGGCGCGGTGGCCGCCCTGGCCGCGTGGGGGGTGCCGATCCTGTGGGTGGCGGGGGTGCAGGAGTTGTGGATGCTGCTGTTCACGCTGCTGACCGTGCGGGCGTGGCTGGCGGGACGACGCGGGCCGGCGACGCTGGCGCTGGCGGCGGCGCTGATGAGCAAGGAGACCGCCGCGGTGGCGGGCCCGCTCGCCGGGCTCGCCGCGCTCACGGTCGGGCGCCGGCGCCCGGCCGCCGCCCTGCGCGAGGCGTGGCCGCTGCTCGCCGTGCTCGCCGTCTGGGCGCTCGTCCATCCGGTGCTCGGCGGACGGCTGTGGCGACCGTTCGACGCGCCGCTCGAGCCGGGGGAGGGAGAGCCGCCGCTGGTGCAGGTCGTGCGGACGGCGCTGGTCGCCCTCAACCTCGACCTGCTGCCGCGGCCCGAGCGCGGCTGGGGGGCGGCGCTGGTGCCCGGCGCGATCGGGGCCGCGCTGCTCGCGGCCGGCGTGGCGTGGGTCGCGCGACGCGCGCCGCCGGCGCCGGTCCCGCCCGCGACCGTCCGGTTCGGCCTGCTGTGGGCGCTGGTCGGCTGGGCGCCGCTCCTCATGCCGTCGCTCGGCTGGCACGCCTACTACGCGCTGCTCGGCGCGCTCGGGGTGTGGCTCGCGCTCGCCCCGCTGCTCGCCCGCCGCATCGGGGTCGCGCTCGCGGTGATCGGCGCGCTCGCGCTCCTGCGGCCCGCGCGCGCGGACACGCCGACCCTCGACTGGGGCAGCGAGTGGTATCAGCGGCGCGCGGCCGCGTTCATCCGCGTGATGCGCGGACAGCTCCTCGCCGCCCACCCGCGGCTGCCGGACCACGCCCGCCTGTTCTTCGTCCGGGTGCCCAGCCACGTCGGGTTCCTCGCCGGGGACGGGCCGGCGCTGCGGGTGTGGTACGACGAGCCCACGCTGCGGGCGGGCTACTACTCCGCCTACCGTCCGCGCGACCCGCGGGACCCGCCCGGGCCGGACCTGTTCTTCCGCTTCGACAGCCTCGGCGGATGGGTCGAGGTGGTGCGCGGGCCCGAGGACGTGGCGCGGGCGCGGCGCGCCAACCCCCGCTGGGAGCAGGACCACGCGACGCTCGCCGGCACGCTGGCGCGGGCCGGCGACTGGCGGGGGGCGGCCGCGGAGTTCGAGAAGCTGGCCGACGCGGTGCCGGACCGCCCGGGCTACGCGTTCGACGCCGCCCTCAGCCACGAGACGCTCGGGGACTCGAGCGCCGCCGCGGCCTGGTACGCGCGCGCGGCGGCGCTCCCCGACGCCGACGAGGGCGCCCGCCGGGCCGCCCGCCGG
>CAZKQE010000106.1:0-8718 GCA_964554725.1 uncultured bacterium | reverse complement strand
CGCCCCCTACCTCAGCAGCAGCACCTTGCGCTCGACGCTCCCCACCTCGGTGACGAGGCGGAGGAAGAAGATCCCGGCACCCGCCCGGACGCCGTCCTCCGCGAGGCCGTCCCAGGTGACCGAGTGCGGACCGGCCGCGAGGTCGCCGGCAGCCAGCGTGCGGAGGCGGCGGCCCGAGAGGTCGTAGAGCGCGAGCGAGACCCCTCCCGCGCGCGGCAGCGCGAAGTCCACCGTCAGGTCGCCGCGGGTCGGATTGGGCCGCGCGGTGAGCGCCAGCTCGACGCCCGGCGCCGGCGGGCCGACCGCCACCGTGGACGGCGCCTCGTACGTCACGTAGACCGGGCCGGTCCAGATGTTCTGGTTGTCCGCCATGCGAACGCGCACGTAGTAGTGGGCCTCGACGCCGACCGCGGGGGGCGAGAGGTCCCGCCAGTGGAAGACGGAGTTGCCGACGCTGCCGGCGACGCGGGTGGCGATCGAGGTGCCGGTGATGCCGCGGAACAGGTCGATCTGGGCGACCGAGTCGGTGAGATCGGGATCCAGCACCTCGAGCGCGAGGCGGATGCCGGCGCTGGCGTTGAACGCCTCGCCCATGGTGTGCCCGTCGGCCGAGAAGCGCACGACGGCGTTATGGTCCTGGGTCGCATAGGTGCGGCGGGACGCCATCGCGGTGAGCAGCGCGCTCTTGGTCTTCGCGTTCGCGAGCACCGCGGTGCGGCCCTCGGTGGAAGCACCCCAGGTGGCGTTGTGGTTGTCCTGGTCGGCGGTGGGCGAGACCCGGAACCCCTTCCGCAGCGCCTCGTGGAACGCGCCGTCGAATCCGGTGTTGCCCACGTCGCTCTCTGTGGTCGAGGTCGAGAACGCGGGGCCGTTCACCAGGCACATCAGCTTCACCGCCGAGCGGGCGTCGTTCGTGAGCAGGAAGTTCCCGTAGTCCCCGATCGCCGGATGACACCACTGGACCACCACCGGGTACGACGGCGGCGGATTCGCGAGCACCGCGGTGTAGAGCGAGCCGTAGTCGCCCTCGGCGACGAACACGTCGTGGTTGCCGCCCTCCCAGCCGAACAGGGCCGGCGATTCGAAGATGTTCACGTGCCCGTTCGCCGCGATCCCCCACTCCTGTCCGTAGATGGCGACGAAGTTCCCGTCGCTGTTGGCGCTTGCCGCCTGCGACAGGCCGAGGTGGTAGTTGGGCAGCGACATGCCGGCGGTGGAATGGTTGTGGTCGCTGACGGCGAGGAAGTCGAGCGGCGTCTGCGCGGTGAAGCGGGCGTAGGTGTAGGCGTCGGTCGGCGTCTGCACGCCGTCCGAGTAGCCCGTGTGCGAGTGCAGGTTGCCGAAGTAGGCGGTGTAGCCGAGGTCGGGGTCGAGCAGCGCGCCCCCGAGCGGCGCGGAGCCGGGGCTGTTCGAGACCGCACTCGTGTTCGGGACCTCGTCCTCGGCCTTGAGGGCGAAGTACCAGGTGGAATCCGGGTCGAAACCGAACACCACCAGCGTCTCCGGTGTCGCGCCCACGGACGGGAGCGGCTCGTCGCCCCAGCGGTCGAGGTCGGCGACCGCGTCGAAGGTGCCGGCGGTGATCGGGCTGTGGGAGACCTTGATGATGTAGTGGGTCGCGGTCCCGGTCGCGCCATCGTCGCCGGGGGCGGTCCAGGTGAGCCGGATCTCGCCCGGGAAGGCGCCGGGCACCGCGGCCAGGTCGGTCACGGTCGCGGGCGGGACGATGTCGCCGGTGGCGCCGTTCGAGGCGCACAGCGAAAGCGTCCGCCAGTCGAAGTTGGCCGAGCCGTTGGGGAGCGCCGCCCACACCTGGTCGGTGTGGCCGGCCGCGCTCGGGTAGGTCACCTGGTGGACGATCACCGGCGGGATCGTGCGGTTCGAGCAGAGGTAGACGTCGTCGCCGCCGTTGTTGAGCCAGGCGGCGAGCAGCGTCGCCTTCACCACCCGGAACTCGCCGGGCTGGAGGATCGGGCTCGCGGAGCAGACCGTGGTGTCGAAGTCCTCGGGCAGCCGGCAGCGGAGCGCGGGGTTGCCGTCGATGCTGGCGGCGTCGTGGATGCCCCAGCCGGTCACGTCCACCGCGGTGGTGCCCGCATTGTAGATCTCGACCCGCTCGAGCGGGTCGTCGGTGCCGGCCGGATCGGGGTAGATCTCGTTGATGCGGATCTGGGCGCGGGCCGCACCGGTCACGAGGGCGAGGGCGGCGATCGCGAGCAGGGCGGCGGCGGTCGCCGGCACGAGGCGACGGATGCGGGACGGCAGACCCATCGGGGAGGGCCTCCAGGGATGTGGTGGCGGGACGTGCGTGGCCGAAGGGGAAGTGTAGCAGCTTCGGCGGCGGAGGGAACCTGTTCCGGCGCCCGGCCGGTCGGCGCGCGGCGTGCTAGATTCCGGGGCGGCGCGGACCGGCGGGACCACCCGCCGGCGCGTGGCGGTGTCGCCCCGGGGGAGACCAGGTGCCGCGGAACAAGCCCAAGCGCAGATCGGCCGCCCGGCGCTCCGCCGCGCGCCCCCGCAAGCCGCGACGCCGCACCGCCCGCCCCCGCAAACCCCGTCGTCGCACCACCCGCTCCGCCCGCAGGGCCGCGCCGCGCCGCACCTGGGCGCGCCGGTCGGCCGCGAAGCTGCTCGACCTGCGCTTCTGCGACCTCGGCCTGCGCCTCAAGGGGAGCTGGGTCGAGGACTGCCTCGAGACGCTGAGCGACGAGCTGGCGCGGCGCGGCCTGCGCTTCCGTCCCCACGCGTGGCTGTCGGTGGACTGGTTCACCCCCGACGGCGTGCCCGGCATCGCGGTCCCCTTCTACCTCGTGCACCCGAAGCTCATGCGCCTCGAGCGCTCGCAGATGCTCGAGGTGGAAGGCGGCACGCGGCAGGAGTGCCTCAAGATCCTGCGGCACGAGTGCGGGCACGCGATCCAGCACGCCTACCGGCTCGAGCGGCGGGCGGAGTGGCGGCGTCGGTTCGGCAGCCCCGCCCGCCGCTACCCCGACGTCTACCGCCCCAATCCGGCGAGCCGCCGCTACGTCCAGCACCTGCGGCTCTACTACGCGCAGAGCCATCCGGTCGAGGACTTCGCCGAGACGTTCGCGGTCTGGCTCCAGCCGCGCGGCGCCTGGCGCCGGCGCTACGCGGGGTGGCCGGCGCTCCAGAAGCTCGAATACGTGGACCGGCTGATGGGCCAGATCGGGGACGCGGTGCCGCCGGTGCGCACGCGGCGGCGGGTGGAGCCGCTCACGAAGGTGCGCACGACCCTGCGCGAGCACTACCGCATCAAGCGCGAGCAGTACTCGCTCAGTTACCCCGACCTCTACGACCGTGACCTGCGCAGGCTGTTCTCGGACCTGCCGAAGCACCGGCGGTTCGAGCGCGCCTCCCACTTCCTGCGCCGCAACCGCGCCGACATCCGCCAGCGCGTGGCGCGCTGGACCGGCGAGCACCAGTTCACGCTCGACCAGGTGCTGAACGACATGATCGGCCGCTGCCGCGAGCTGAAGCTGCGCGCGGTCGGCGCCGAGCGGAAGCTCCGCATGGACTTCGCCCTGCTGCTGGCGGTGCGCACGATGCACTTCCTCTACAGCCGGCGGAACTGGATCGCGCTGTGAGGTCGCTGCGCGTGCTGGTGCTCATGCACCCGACGCTGGTGCCGCCCGACTCGCTCGAGGGCCAGCCGCCGGAGGAGGTGAACCGCTGGAAGACCGAGTACGACGTGGTCTCGACGCTACGGGGGCTGGGGCACGACGTGCGGCCGCTCGGGGTGCAGTACGAGCTGCTGCCGATCCGCACCGCGGTCACCGAGTGGGAGCCGCACGTCGTGTTCAACCTGCTCGAGGAGTTCCACGGGGTCAGCACCTTCGACCACCACGTCGCCAGCTACCTCGAGCTGCTCCAGGTGCCTTACACGGGCTGCAACCCGCGCGGGCTGATGATCGCGCGCGACAAGGCGCTGTCGAAGAAGATCGCCGCCTACCACCGCGTGCGGGCGCCGCGCTTCGCCACCTTCCCGCGCGGCCGCAAGGTCCGGCGGCCCGCCGGGCTCGCGTTCCCGCTGTTCGTGAAGAGCCTGACCGAGGAGGCCTCGCTGGGCATCGCCCAGGCCTCGGTGGTGGCCAGCGACGAGAAGCTCGCCGAACGGGTGCGGTTCGTGCACGAGAAGATCGGCAGCGACGCGATCGCCGAGGAGTACATCGAGGGGCGCGAGCTGTACGTGGGCGTGATGGGGAACCGGCGGCTGACGATCTTCTCGCCCTGGGAGTTGCTGTTCGAGAACCTCCCGCCGGGCGCGGCGGCGATCGCGACGGCCCGGGTGAAGCACGACATCCGCTATCAGGAGGAGCGCGGCATCTACCAGCGCCGGGCCCAGGACCTGCCCGAGGGGCTCGAGGCGAAGCTGCGACACGTGTGCCGCCGGCTCATGCGGATGCTGGAGCTGGACGGCTACGCGCGCCTCGACTTCCGGCTGCGCGAGGACGGCGGGCTCTTCTTCCTCGAGGCCAACCCGAACCCCGAGATCGCCCGCTCCGAGGAATTCGCCTCGGCCGCCGAGGCGGCGGGGTTCGCGTACCCGGCGCTGCTGCAGCGGCTGCTCCAGCTCGGGTTGGCGCGCGCGCGCGGAGCGGGGTGAGGCCGGGGCGCGGACGCCCAGGGCCCGAAGGTGGCACCACCGTCCCGTCAGGCGTAGGCTCGCGCCCGCCATCCCTTCCGTCCCCCGTCCGGTGCATCCGGGCGACCGCCGGGGCGGAGCACGCCCAGCCACGGACCCGGAGTGTCCATGAGCGCCGAGACCAGCCTCCTCGCACAGGTGAACGCGGCGTTCGAGCGCGCCGCGCGACACACCCGGCACGACCCGACGCTGCTCGAGCAGATCCGCGTCTGCAACGCGGTCTACCACGTCGCGTTCCCGCTGCGGCGCGACGACGGCAGCATCGAGGTCATCCACGCGTGGCGCGCCGAGCACAGCCACCATCGGCTGCCGACCAAGGGCGGCATCCGCTACTCGATGGCGGTGAGCGAGGAGGAGGTCATGGCGCTCGCCGCGCTCATGACCTTCAAGTGCTCGCTGATGGACGTGCCCTTCGGTGGCGCCAAGGGCGGCGTGCGCATCGCGCGCCACAAGTACTCCGAGCCCGAGCTGGAGCGCATCACGCGCCGTTACACCTACGAGCTGTGGAAGAAGCGCTTCATCGGGCCCGGGCAGGACGTCCCCGCGCCCGACTTCGGCACCGGCTCGAAGGAGATGGCGTGGATCGCCGACACGTATCAGAGCCTCGCCGGCGGCGAGCTCGACGCGCTGGCGTGCGTGACGGCGAAGCCGGTCTCGCAGGGGGGCGTGCGCGGGCGCACCGAGGCCACCGGCCGCGGCGTGATGTTCGGGCTGCGCGAGGCGTGCGCGGTCGCCGAGGACATGAAGAAGCTCGGTCTGACGCCGGGGCTCGCCGGCAAGCGGGTGGTCGTCCAGGGGCTCGGCAACGTGGGTTACCACGCCGCGAAGTTCCTGCAGGAGATGGGGGCCGTGATCGTCGGCCTCGCGGAGTACGAGGGGGCGATCCACGATCCCCGCGGGCTCGACGTCGAGCGCGTCGTCGCCCATCGGCGGGACGCGGGCACGATCCACGGCTTCGCGGGCGCCACCGACCTGCCGACGTCGAGCGCCGCGCTCGAACTGCCGTGCGACATCCTGGTGCCCGCGGCGCTCGAGAACCAGATCACGCCGGAGAACGCCCCGCGCATCCAGGCGAAGATCGTCGGCGAGGGCGCGAACGGGCCGACCACGTTCGACGCCGACGCGATCCTGGCGCGGCGGGGGGTGATGGTGGTGCCCGACTTCTACCTGAACGCCGGGGGCGTGACCGTCTCGTACTTCGAGTGGCTCAAGAACCTCTCGCACGTCCGCTTCGGCCGGATGCAGCGCCGGTTCGAGGAGCAGTCGAACCGCGCCCTGCTGGGGGCGATCGAACGCGCGACCGGCACCCGCTTCAGCGAGACCGATGCGGCCGCCTACGCGCGGGGGGCCGACGAGCTGGACCTCGTGAACTCCGGGCTCGAGGACTCGATGATCGCCGCCTATCACCAGATCCGCGAGGTGCGGCTGCGGCTCGGGGACGACGCCGACCTGCGCACCGCCGCGTTCGTGAGCGCGATCGACAAGGTGGCGGTCAGCTACCAGGAACTCGGCATCTTCCCGTAGCGGTCGGGCGGAGGAACGACGGGGCCCCCGGCGCCACGTGCGCCGGGGGCCTCCTTCTGTACGGCCGCTACCAGAGATAGACGTGGAAGCCGAGGCTCGTGAAGTTGGAGCCGATCGTGCGGAAGGCCGAGCCCCGGGTCTCGTTGGCGGGGCTGTCGTTGTCCTTGAACTTGAAGCGCTGGTACGCGACCCCGTGCGCGGCGGAGATGGAGACTTTCTCGGCCAGCATGAGCTCCACCTCGATCTCGCCGCTCACGCTGACGAGGGTCTGCTTGAACTCGTTGGGCGGCGTCGGCAACGCCTTGACCTTCGTGGTCGCGGTGCCGTAGACGAAACCCGGTCGCACGAGGACGTTCACCTTCTCCCAGCGCCGGGCGGAGATCGGCACGCCGACGTCGAACGAGAACCCGGTCGCCTCGTCCGTGGTCACGAGCGGTGTCCCGGACTCGTTCGAGGCCGTGAGGAATCCGATCCCGGCATCGAATCCCGCCCGCTCGTTGAGCCAGTGGCGGACGCCGATCGAGGGTGTGGCACCGCCGCCGCTCAACGAGCGGAAGCCGAGCCCGCCCATCGGCCCGTCGGCGTGGACCACCGGCGCCGCCAGCAGGGCGGCGAACGCCATCATCACCATCCGCTTCATCGCAACCTCCGAGCTCGGAGCGACTCCGTCGCCCCGCGGTGAGACCGGCGCGAGGCCGGTGGGGACCGGTGGGCGGACGCCCGCCGGCGCGACACACCGCGCCCTATCGGGCCGCGGCGCGAGGTCCGAAGTGCGCGAGCAGGTACTCCCGCAGCGTGTCCTGCTCGGCGGGGGACATGGGCGCGCCCCAGGCGCGCATGGTGGCGAGCGACTTCTCCCAGCCGGTCGAGTCCTTGGCCTGCTGGGTCACCAGCATGGGCGAGTGGCAGAACAGGCACGCGCGCTCGGCGATCGCCCGCCCGGCGCCCTCGGGGAACGCGGCCGGGTAGGGGGCGCGCCGGTCGGCCGAGCGCGAGTCGCCGGCGGCGAGCGCCAGGACGGCGACCGTGGCGGCGATCAGCGCCAGCGCGGCGCCGGCCAGGCGCCGGGCGGGAGGCCCGCGCCGCGGGCCACGGAGGTCAGGCGCGGACACGGACGGTCACCCGGTGGATCGAGTTGTTGCCGTAGCCGGCGGCGTTCGCGCGCGCGGCGACCGGCTGCACGAGGCCGGCGTTGTCGGTGGCCCGCGCCATCACCGCGAGCCGGGCGGGCGGCGACACCTCGACCTCGGTCGCCCACTCGCGCCAGGCCATCGGGGCGTTCTCGCCCATGAACCCGGCCGGCCGCCAGTTGACGCCGCCGTCCACCGACACCTCCACCATGCGCACCCCGGCGGGCCCGGCCCACGCGAATCCCTGCACGCGCAGGAGCGGGCGTCCCTTGCCGCTCGCGCGCGGCGGCAGCCGCAGCGCGGCGCCGTCGGCGGGCTGGGCGATGAACGACTTGGGCAGCATCGCCTCGACCGGCGGCGCGGTCGCCGGGTCGTCGCCGGGGAAGGTCCAGCGATAGCCCTTCACCATGAAGTGGTTGTCCGAGGGCCGCTCCTCGACCCGGAGCCGGATCAGCCACTTGGTCGAGGCCATGCCGTACCAGCCCGGGACGACCGCCCGCAGCGGGGCGCCGTGGAGCACCGGCAGCGGCCGGTCGTTCATCGTGGTGGCGAGCAACGTGTCCTCCATCGCCTTCGCGATCGGGATGCTGCGCAGGAACTTCGGCACTTCGGGCAGCGGGGCCTGGTCGGCGGCCTCGAGCCACACGTGCTTCGCCTCGGGCGCCACCCCGGCGCGCTGGAGGACCAGCGCGAGCCGCACCCCGCCCCAGGCCGCGTTGCCGACCGCCCCCATCTCCCACTGGGTGCCCGAGGTGGCGGGGAGCCGGAACAGACCGCGGCCGTTGCCGGCGCACTCCAGCACATGCACCGCGCGCGTCTGCGGCAGGGCGTCGAGGTCGCGCAGCGACAGCGAGAGCGGCTCGCGCACGAGCCCGGTGACCTCGAGCCGCCAGTCCGCGGCCTCGATGCGCGGGGTCGAGAGGTGGCTGCGCACGAAGAAGCGCTCGTTCGGCGTGAGCCACGAGCGCCCCAGCGCCTCGAGCGTGGTCTCCCAGTGCTCGGGCCGGTCGTTGCGGACGATGAGCCCCTCGGGCAGCTCGCCGGCCAGGGCCCCGCGCGTCCACGGCGGCAGCGAGGCGAGCGCCGCGGCGCCGAGCCCGGCGCGCGCCAGCGCGGCGAGGAACTCGCGCCGGCTGGTGAGCCGCGTCGGGACGCTCATGGGGCGAGGTTCATGCGCGCGAGCAGGTCCGCGAAGCGGGGGTCGTCCCGCAGCGGGTCGAGGCGCGGATGCACCCGGAGACTCGTCATCATGCGGTCGCGGTCCTCCATGGCCCGCTCGAGCCAGGCGAAGGCCTCGTCCCGGTCGCCCAGGGCGGTGTAGATGTTGGCGACAGAGTAGGGCGAGACCTGCCCCGCGCGCCACCACTCGATGATCGCCGGCATCATGGCCCGCGCCCGCTC
>CAZKQE010000105.1:0-8767 GCA_964554725.1 uncultured bacterium | reverse complement strand
GCCGCGACCCCGACCTGGCGCTGCTGCACGGGGACCCCGAGTTCGACCGGCTGTATCCGGGGACGGCGGCCAGAGCATGAGAGGGCGGCCCGCTGTGACGGTGGACGGGGTTCCGCTCCCGGAGTCGCGGGAGGGGCGATGAGCTCCGACCCCGTCCTGGGCCGCACCGTGTCCCACTACGCGGTCACCCGCCGGCTCGGGAGCGGCGGGATGGGCGTGGTCTACGAGGCCGAGGACTCGAAGCTCGGGCGGAAGGTGGCGCTCAAGTTCCTGCCCGACGAGCTGGGACAGGACGCGCAGGCGCTCGAGCGCTTCCAGCGTGAGGCGCGGGCCGCCTCGGCGCTCAATCACCCGAACATCTGCACCGTTCACGCGATCGAGCAGCACGAGCGCCAGCACTTCATCGTCATGGAGCTGCTCGAGGGGCGCACGCTCGCCCAGACCATCGGCGATCAGCCCATGGAGATCGGGGCGCTGCTGGGGCTGGCGATCCAGATCACCGACGCGCTCGAGTCCGCGCACGCGAAGGGGATCGTCCACCGGGACATCAAGCCCGCGAACATCTTCGTGAGCCCGCGTGGACAGGTGAAGATCCTCGACTTCGGCCTCGCCAAGATCGACAACGCCCGCCGGGGCGGGGTCGCGTCGGCCGCCTCGCACGTGGACACGGTGGTGACCCGGGACGAGCTGACCCAGCCCGGCGCGGCGGTCGGGACGGTGTCGTACATGTCGCCGGAGCAGGCGCGGGGGCAGCTCACCGACGCGCGCACCGACCTGTTCTCGTTCGGCACCGTGCTCTACCAGATGGCGACCGGCGAGCTGCCGTTCCCGGGCGAGACGTCGGCGGTCATCTTCGACGCCATCCTCAACCGGGACCCGGCGCCGCCCCTCCAGCTCAACCCGGCCCTGCCCGCGGAGTTCTCGCGCATCCTCGAGAAGGCGCTCGAGAAGGAACGCGATCTGCGCGCGCAGAGCGCGGGCGAGCTGAAGACCGACCTGATGCGATTGCGGCGGGATCTCGACTCCGGACGCAAGCGGGCGGCCGAGACCGGCGACTCGCGCTCCGTCGCGGCGGCGAAGGAGGCGGAGCGGTCCATCGCCGTGCTCTACTTCGAGAACCTGGGCGGGATGAAGGAGGACGAGTACTTCCGCGACGGGATCACGGAGGACATCATCACCGAGCTGTCGAAGATCAAGGGCCTGAAGATCTTCCCGCGCCCGACCGTGCTCGGCTACCGGGACAAGTCGGTGACGCCCCAGCAGGTCGGCCGGGAACTGAGCGCGGCGTACGTCCTCGGGGGCAGCCTGCGTCGGGCCGGCACGCGGCTGCGCATCAACGCCCAGCTCATGGACGCGCAGACCGACTTCCCGCTGTGGTCCGAGCGTTACGACCGCGAGTTGAAGGACATCTTCGAGGTGCAGGACGAGATCGCGCGCAAGATCGCCGAGGCCCTGCGCATCACGCTCTCGGCGCAGGAGCAGGAGGCGATCGCGGCCAAGCCCACGCTGAACCCCCAGGCCTACGATCTCTACCTGAACGGCCGGAGCTACGCGCGCCGGCGCACCCGGCAGGACCTCGAGTACGCCCTCCGCATGTTCGAGAACGCGGTGACGCTGGATCCCGACTTCGCGCTGGCCTACGCCGCCATCGCCAGCGTGTGCGCCCAGAACTACTACCACTACCACCGGGACACCGTGTGGACCGAGCGGGCCCAGGCGGCCTCCGAGCGCGCCGTGGCCATCCAGCCCCAGCTCCCGGAGGTGCAGGTCGCGCGGGCATGGATCCTCTACGCGGACCGCAAGTACGACGAAGCGATCGAGATCTGCCGCCAGGCGGTCGAGCGCAAGCGCGACTGCGAGGGCGCCTACTACCTGCTGGGGCGGGCCCTGTTCGCCTCGGGCCGCTATCCGGAGGTGGCGAGCATGGCGGAGACGGCCATCGAGGCCTCGGGAGACGACTACAACGTCTACGTCCCCATCGACAACGCGCTCATGGCACTGGGGAAGGACGAGGTGATCCGGCACGTCCGACCGCGGCGCATCCTCGCCCTGGAGCAGCACCTCACGCACGTGCCGGAGGACGCCCGGGCGCGCACGCACCTCGCGGTCTCCTACATCGCGCTGGGGCGGTCCGACGACGCGACGCGCGAGCTGACGATGGCGATGGCGCTGCGGCCCAACGATCCCATCGTGCTCTACAACGCGGCCTGCGTGTTCTGCCGCATGGACCGCAGGGCGGAGGCGCTCGGGGCACTCGCGAAGGCGGCGAGTGCCGGCTACGTGGACACCGACTGGGTGCGCCGCGACCCGGACCTCAGCTCGCTGCGGGGCGACGCCGAGTTCGAGCGTCTGTTCCCCGAGCCGGCGGCGGGCGGATAGGGCCGCGCGGCCCGGGCCCGACGACCCCCGATGGACCCGACCCGCGCCGCGGAGGCGGTGCCGACGCCGGAGCAGATGACCGCCCGGCTCCTCGCCGCGCGCCGGCGGCTGGAATCGGTCGCCCACCGCACGCCGGTCGCCACCTCGGCGACGCTCGACGCGCGCACCGGCGCCACGGTCCATCTCAAGTGCGAGAACCTGCAGCGCATGGGGGCGTTCAAGTTCCGGGGCGCCTACAACGCGATCGTCCAGCTCCCCGAGGACGTGCGCCGGCGCGGCGTGGTCGCCTACTCCTCGGGCAACCACGCGCAGGCGGTGGCGCTGGTGGCGCGCGAGCTGGGGATCCCGGCCGCGATCGTGATGCCGTCGTTCGCCCCCGTCGCCAAGCTCGCGGCGACCCGCGGCTACGGCGCCGAGGTCCTGTGCTACGACGTCGCGGGGGAG
This sequence comes from uncultured bacterium, assembly GCA_964554725.1. GTDB lineage: Bacteria > Eisenbacteria > RBG-16-71-46 > RBG-16-71-46 > RBG-16-71-46 > WS-11. The sequence continues at coordinate 5,944 of CAZKQE010000105.1, read as the reverse complement.
GGGCGCGAGGCGATGGCGGAGCGGATCGCGCGCGAGCGCGGGATGACGCTCATCCCGCCCTTCGACCATCCCGAGATCGTCGCCGGGCAGGGGACCGCCGCGCTCGAGCTGTTCGAGGAGGCGGGGCCGCTCGACCTGCTGCTGGTGCCGGTCGGCGGCGGCGGGCTCCTCAGCGGCTCGGCGCTCGCGGCCCAGGTGCTGTCGCCCGGCTGCCGCGTGATCGGCGTCGAGCCCGCGAGCGGCGACGACGGCGGACGCTCGTTCCGCAGCGGCCGGCTCGAGCGTGCCGAGCACCCCGACACCATCGCCGACGGCGCGCGCACGCCGTCGCTGAGCCCGCTCACGCTCGCCCTCATCCGACGCTCCGTCGCCGACATGACCACCGCGAGCGACGCCGAGCTGGTCGAGGCGATGCGGTTCGTGTGGACGCGGATGAAGCTGATCGTCGAGCCGACCGGCGTGCTGGGTCTGGCGCCGCTGCTGGCGGGCCGGCTCGACGCCCGGGGAGCGCGGGTCGGCGTCGTCCTCAGCGGGGGCAACGTGGACCTGGCCGGGGCGCGGGCGTGGTTCGCCCAGTCCGCGGCGACCGGCGGCTGACCCGCGCGGCGTGCGGCCGCGCGGCGGCTACTTGACGCCGGCCTTCTTCAGCGCCGCGCGCAGGGCGACGTCGTCGCGCGCGCCGACCAGGTAGTCGGTGACCGTGCCGGCCGGGTCGATCACCACCAGGGTCGGGATGCCGTCGATCCTGTAGCGGGTCGAGACCGCGCGGTCCTCGTCGAGCAGCGAGGTGAACGTGTACCCGTTCTTCGTCAGGTAGTCCGCGGCCTTCTTCGCCGGCTCGCCGACGTTGATGCTCATCACCTCGACGCCGCGGTCCCGGTACTCGCGGTGGATCTTCGCCACCTGCGGCATGGTGATGCGGCAGGGGCCGCACCAGGTGGCCCAGAAGTCGAGCAGGACCGTCTTGCCGCGCAGGCTCTTCAGCGAGTGGGTCCGCCCCTTCAGGTCCTTCAGCTCGAAGTCGATCGCCGGCTTGCCGGTGAATGCGGCGGAGGGATCCTCGCGGACGTGCTCGAACGCCTTCACCTCGCGGGCGCCCTCGGGGGCGCGGAACGCCCACAGCGACTCCGGCAGCACCGGGTCGAGCCGGGCGCGCTGGAAGGTGATCGTCTCCTCCTGCTCGAGCTTGCCGCCGAACTGCGGCGCCTCGGCCCGCACCAGCGAGCGCTGGCGCAGCACCAGGTGGGTCTCGCGGTCGATCCAGTACACGCGCGGGTCCTCGGTGATGCGGGCGCGGTGGGTCCCGGGGACGTAGGTGACCTCGAGCACGGTGCACGCGCGGCGCATGCCGTCCACGTCGAGGGTCTCGCCCGGCAGACGCTTGACCGCGGTGACGCCGCTGGCGATCGCGCCGTAGCGGTGGATCAGCGAGCCGCCGACGCCGCGGTTCGGCGAGCCGGCCAGCGCGCTGTCGAGCGGTCCCGGCGTGCGCGTGTACTGGCCGAGCTGGCCGTTGTAGACGAAGGTCTCGCGTCCGGTCGCGAGGATCAGCCCGGCGGCGGGTCCCGAGGTGATCTGGTCGCGGACCCGGCCCCGCCCGTCCACCGCGACCAGGAACGGCGCCTGCTGGGAGCGCGGGTTCTGCGCCGCCCGCACCTCGACGCGGATGATGCCCTCGAACAGGTAGCGCTTCAGGCCCTGGTAGGTCTCGCCCACGCGCTTCAGCAGGGCGAGGTCGGCGTCGGGGGCCTGGGAGGCGACGGGTGTCGCGAGCAGCAGGCACGCGGTGAGAGCGATCGGGAAGGGGGTGCGCCGGCGCATCGGGATCCTCGGGAGGGTGGGCTGGGGAGCCGGCCGCTCGCGCGGCGTCGCACGATGATACTAGAGTCCGCCCGCCGCCGCGACCGCCTCGATCAGGGCGTCGAGCCCCGGCTCGACCCGGTCGCCGAGGTGGATCCGCACCATCCGCCGCCCCCGGCGCTCGAGCGCGGCGTAGTCGCCCTCCGCCTGCGCTCGCTGCAGCGCCCCGAAGTCGAACCGTTCGTCCGGGATGGGCACCGCGGCCGCCGGGTCGGCGGTGAGGACCAGGAACAGCCCGAGGTCGGGACCCCCCTTGTGGAGCTGGCCGGTCGAATGGAGGTAGCGCGGCCCGTATCCCAGCGTGGTCGCCAGCCGGGTGGCGTCCCGGATCGCCTCGCGCAGCCGCTCGAGCCGCGCCCGCCGGGCCGGCGTGCGGGGCAGGTAGGCGAGCAGCGCCACGTAGTCGCCGGGTCGTGCGAGCGAGAGCAGCGCCGGCACCCAGTCGGCCGGGGTCCCGGGCGCCGGCGCCCGCATGCCGGCGCGGGCGACCACGTCCGCCGGGGCGTGGGCCTCGAGGCCGCCGCCGGCAGCCACCGGCGGGTCGGCCGGGAAACGGCCCGCGACCAGGTAGCCCTCGAGCACCGACTGGGTGGCCTGCTTGGCCTCGGCCACGTTGGGTTCGTCGAACGGATCGATGCCGAGGATGGCCGCCGCGGTGGCGGTGGCCAGCTCCCAGCGGGCGAACTCGGCGCCGAGGTCGCCCGGCGTCGGGCTCCAGGCGAGGACCGGGTGCCCGGCCGCCTCCAGCGCCGCGAGCGCTGCGCGGACGGCGGGGGCCTCCGCGAACGTGCCCACCGCGACGAACAGCCGGTCGTCGCCGTACCGGTCGGGGGCGGCGGGCAGCTCGTCCACGACCGGGACGATCCCGACCCCGTCCTTGCCGGTGCTCTCGGCCACCAGCTGTTCGACCCAGGCGCCGAGCGAGGCCCAGGGTCCGTCCGTCACCAGCGTCAGCTTGTCCCGTCCGCGCCGCGCCAGCTCGCCCATCGCGGCGCCGAGCCGGAGGCCGGGGATCTCGCGCGCCGGGCGCGCGGTGCGCAGCGGCTCGATCTCGGCCCGGGCGCCGGCGACCAGGGCCTCGAGGTCGGCGCCGATCAGGGCGGCGGGGACCAGGCCGAACGGCGAGATCGCGGAGTAGCGGCCGCCGATGTCGGGCTGGCCCGCGAACACCTCGCGGTACCCCCGTTCGCGGGCCAGCGCCGCGAGGCGCGAGCCGGGGTCGGTGATGGCGGCGAAGGCGCGCCCGGCCGCGGCCCCGCGCGCGGCCCGCTGCCACGCGTCGGCGGTGCGCTCGAACGAGACCACCTCGAGCGTCGAGCCCGACTTGGACGAGACCAGCACCAGCGTGCGCGCGGGGTCGTGCGCGGCGAGCGCCGCGGCGACCGCGTCGGGGGAGGTGTCGTCGAGGACCGCGAGGTCGAGGGCGCCGGGCGCCACGCCGAGCGCCGCCCGCAGAACCTCGGGCGCCAGGCTCGAGCCGCCCATGCCGAGCAGCAGGACGTGCGTGAATCCCTCCGCGGCGGCTTCGCGAGCGAACGCGCGGAAGGCGTCGAGCCGCGCCGACATCGTGAAGGGGGCGTCGAGCCAGCCGAGCCGGTGGAGGATCGCCGGGTGCCGGGCCGGGTCGGGCGTCCACAGCGAGGGGTCGCGCGCCCACAGGCGCGCCGCGAAGCGGTCGGCGTCCAGCCCGGCGAGGCGCGCCTCGACGGCGGGCCCGAAGGCGGCGAGGGCGGTGCGCATGGGACGCGGCGGGGGCCCGGTCAGGCCCGTCCGGCGGCTCCCGTCACGCGCGGGCTCAGGCCCCGCGTCCCGCGGCGACCTCGCGCCGCCGCCGCTCGAGCGTCTCGAGCAGCGCGTCGTAGGAGCGGGCGAACGCGGCCACGCCCTCCGGCTCGAGCTGGTCGATGAGGTCGGAGAGCGGCACGCCGAGCGCCGGCAGGCGCTCGAACAGCGCGCGCGCCCGGTCGAGGTCGCGGCCGAGGGAGGGCTCGAGACGGCCATGGTCGTTGAACGCGGTCAGCGTCTGCGGCGGCATCGTATTGACCGTGTCGGGCCCGATCAGCTCGTCCACGTAGAGCGTGTCGGGGTAGGCCGGGTCCTTGGTGCTGGTCGAGGCCCACAGCGGCCGCTGCACCGGTGCGCCGCGCGCGCGCAGCGCCGCGAAGCGGGGCGCCGCGGCGACGGCGGCGAACGCCTCGTAGGCGAGGCGCGCGTTCGCGACCGCCGCCTGGCCGCGGAAGGACTCCAGCTCGGCGCGGCGCGGGTCGCCGGCGGGGAACGCCGCCGCGGCCTTCGCGATCGCCGCGTCCACCTTGGAGTCCACGCGCGAGACGAAGAACGAGGCGACCGAGAACACGCCGGCGAGCGGGGCGCCGGCGGCGGCCCGCCGTTCGAGCCCGGCGAGCCAGGCCTCCATCACCTGGCGGTAGCGGGCGAGGGAGAAGATCAGCGTGACGTTGACGCTGATGCCGTCGGCGAGCAGCGTGGTGATCGCCGGCAGCCCCTCGGCGGTGGCCGGCACCTTGATCATCACGTTGTCGCGACCCACCGCGCGATGGAGCCGGCGCGCCTCGGCCACCGTCCCGTCGGTGTCGCGGGCGAGCCGCGGGCTCACCTCGAGGCTCACCCGCCCGTCGCGGCCGCCGGTGCGCTCCGCGACCGCGCGCAGGCGGTCGCAGGCGAGCTGGATGTCCTCCACCGCCAGCGCCTCGAACAGCGCCGGGCCCTCGAGGCCCTGCGCGACGCGCGCGGCGAGTGCCGCGTCGTAGTCGTCGCTCTCGCCGATCGCGAGCTGGAAGATGGTCGGGTTCGAGGTCACGCCGACCACGCCGGCGTCGCGCACCAGGCGGTCGAACTCGCCCGAGACCAGGTGGCCGCGGCGGATGAAGTCGAGCCAGACGCTCTGGCCCAGGTCGAGCAGGCGTTGCGCTCGGCTGCTCATGGACGGCACCTCCTCATCTCGACCGGGAACGACGGCGGGGCGGGCGTCGTCGCCGCGCACCCCCGTGCCGGAGGATGCGCCAGCGCCGCAGGGGACGCAAGCGCGGGAGGGTCCGCCGGCGCGGCCGCCGGCGGACGCGCCGACCGCCCCGCGCCGCGGACCGCCGCCCGGCGGGGCGGTCGGCTTGAACTCGCGGCGCGCGGGACCCTATCCTGCGGCGACATCCTGGCCCTGCGGAGTCGGGCGGCCGGCGTCGCCGGCGTCGCGGGCTCCCGACACCCCCTCCCGAATCGAGGACGCGCCCCGCGGGCGCGCACGCCATGACCGAACACGACGAACTGAGATCCTGGGTCCACGCGACGGCGGCCCTGTGCCAGCCGGATGCGGTGGTGTGGTGCGACGGCAGCGAGCGCGAGTACCAGACGATGCTGCGCCGCATGGTGCACGCCGGCACCGCGATGTGGCTCGACGGGGCGCTGCGGCCGAACAGCATCGCGGTGCGCTCCGACCCGGCCGACGTCGCCCGGGTCGAGGAGTTCACGTTCATCTGTTCCCGCCACCAGGCCGACGCCGGCCCGACGAACCACTGGCGCGACCCGGCCGAGATGAAGGCGACGCTCGGCAAGTTGTTCGCCGGCGCGATGAAGGGGCGGACGATGTACGTGATCCCCTACAGCATGGGGCCGGTGGGTTCGCCGATCGCCAAGATCGGCGTTGAGGTCACCGACTCCCCCTACGTGGTCGCCAGCATGCACCTGATGGCCCGCGTCGGCTCGCGCGTGCTCGAGGCGCTGGGCGAGGACGGCGAGTTCGTGCGCGGCCTGCACTCGGTGGGCGCGCCGCTCGAGCCCAACGCGGCGGACTCGCCGTGGCCGTGCAACGCCACCACCAAGTACATCTGCCACTTCCCCGAGACGCGCGAGATCTGGTCGTACGGCTCCGGCTACGGCGGCAACGCGCTGCTCGGCAAGAAGTGCCACGCGCTGCGCATCGCCAGCTGGCAGGCGCGCGACGAGGGCTGGATGGCCGAGCACATGATGCTGGTCGGCGTGGAGAACCCGCAGGGCGAGGTGTTCTACATCGTCGCGGCCTTCCCCTCCGCCTGCGGCAAGACCAACCTCGCCATGCTCATCCCGCCGGACG
>CAZKQE010000104.1:0-8822 GCA_964554725.1 uncultured bacterium | reverse complement strand
GCCCGCGCGGCGGGGGCGCCGCCGCGGCCGTGCGCTCCCGCACCCGCGCCAGCGCCTCGCGCAGCCGCTCGCGTCCGAACGGCTTCAGCAGGTAGTCCACCGCGTGCACCTCGAACGCCTTGAGCGCGTACTCGTCGTAGGCGGTGCAGAACACCACCGCCGGGCCGGGCTCGATGAGCTCGAGCACCTCGAAGCCGTCGAGCTTCGGCATCTGGACGTCGAGGAACACCAGCGCCGGCGCCAGCTCGCCGATCCGCTTCACCGCTTCGAACCCGTTCGCGCACTCCGCCACCACGTCGATCCCGGGCTCGGCGGACAGGTACTCCCGCAGCAGGTCGCGCGCCGGACCCTCGTCGTCCACGATCATCGTCCGCAGGGCGACCGTCTCATCCGCCATCGGGTCCCTCCTCCCCGTCCGCCGGCAGCGTCAGCACGACGCGGAAGCGGTCGGGGCCGCGCTCCACGTCCACCCGGGTGCGGCGCCGGTCGAGCGCGTCGAGCCGGGCGCGGACGTTCTCGAGCCCGAGCCCCTGCCCGCGCCGCGAGGGGGCGTCCGGGTCGCGCGGGTTCTCGACCCCGACCACCAGCACGTCCCCTCGCCGGTGGGCCTCGATGCGGATGACGCCGCCCTCGACCCGGTCGGCGACCCCGTGCTTGACCGCGTTCTCGACCAGCGGCTGGAGCAGCAGCGGCGGCACCAGGCAGCGCAGCGCCCCGTCGTCCGCCTGCTTCTCGACCCCGAGGCGGGCTCCGAACCGCACCTGCTCGATCGCCAGGTAGCGGTCGGCGAGCGTCAGCTCCTCGCCGAGCGTGACGCGCGCGCGCCCGCCCAGGCTCAGGCTCTGGCGCAGGAAGTCGCCCAGCAGCTGGCACATGCGGCGCGCCGCCTCGGGATCGGGGGCCGCGAGCGCGCTGATCGAGTTCAGGCTGTTGAACAGGAAGTGCGGGTTCAGCTGCGCGCGCAGCGCGCGCAGTTCCGCCTCGCGGGCGGTCACCTGGGACTCGAACACCTGGCGTTCCGCCGCGCGCGAGGCCTCGAAGGCCAGGATCATGTAGTGGGCCATCACCGAGAGCAGGTAGAGCGGCACGCCGGCGAGGAACAGCGGCACCAGGTCCTGGAGCCGGGTGAGCCGGCCGGGGTCGATCGCGAAGGCGCGCGCGAGCACGGCCCCCCACACCGCGCCGGCCGCCACCCACACCGCGCTGGCCTGGATGGCGGCCGAGAACACCGTGAGCAGGGTGCGGAGCGGGTTCGGGCCGCCGAGCGGATGGGCGCGGCACACCCACCAGGCGGACAGGCAGGCGGAGGCGTAGAAGAGCGTCAGCGGGCCGGCGAACGCCAGCGCCTCCGGGTACGGCCGGGGACGGAGCACCACGAGCAGCCCGGCCACCAGCGGCGCCAGCGTCAACCAGCCCAGCAGGTAGAGCCCGAACCGGAGCCGGCTGGAGAAGATGGGATGCACGGCCTAGTTCCCGACCTCGATCCCGCCCATCACGACCAGGCCCCGCACGATGAGATGCGTCTTCGCGTCCGGCGACGGCTTGGTCTTGTCCTCGTACCCGGCCATGATCGGCAGCACCTCGCTGGTCACCTTCCATCCCGGCGGCACCCACAGCTCGATGCCGCCCCACCAGGCGAGCACGTCGATGACGATCGTGTCGCTCGCGGCGTGGGCGCCGCGCAGGTCCAGCTCGATGCCGCCCATGAACGCCGTCACCTCCCCGCCCCGGAACCGGGCGGAGTTCATCTTGCGCACGATGCCGCCCATCATCACGAACCCGTTCGCGACGTCGTCGGGGTCCTCCGGGGCCCCGTCGCCCCTCGACCGCCATACCCCCCGCAGCACCAGCCAGCCGCCGAGGAACACCAGGCCGAGCGGCCACAGCTCCCAGATGCCGACCGGGAACAGGTCGAGGTTCGACAGCAGCAGCCACACCCCCGCCGCCGTGATCAGGATCCCGGCCGCCCGCTGGGGACGGCTGCCGTAGCCGACCAGCCGGGTGACCCCGATCAGGATCACGACCACCGGCCACCAGCGCAGGTAGCGGCCGGCCTCGAGCAGGTTCAGGTTGTCGAGGGTGAACAGCACCCCCACCACCGCCACCGCGCAGCCGAGGATGAGCTGCGGGCTGATCCGCGGACGCTCGTCAGACATGGCGCACCTCCTCGAGCCCGCTCGCGCGCGGCGCGGGGCCGCGCCGCGCCGCGCTCCACAGCAGCGCGACGCCGGCCGCCACCAGCCCCACCGGCGCGAGCTGCACGGCCACCAGCGCCGCCGCCTTGAGCAGCGCCCGCGCCACCCCCACCAGCGACGGCAGGACGGGCCACGACCACAGCACCAGCAGCGTCAGGTTCTGGACCACCAGCCACGACACCAGCAGACCGATCAGGACGAACGGGGTGGCGCTTCGCCGCCCCGGCGCGGGGACACGATCGTCACGCATCGCCGTTCTCCTTCCCGCCGAGGCGGAAGACCCCCGGCCCGCGGAGGGTGATCGCCCCGACCATCATCTTGACCCCGATCGCGACGAACACCAGCGGCCAGGAGTTCCAGTAGGTCAGCCCCATCCAGCGATGGGTGCAGGCCAGGAACCACGCGCCGAAGATCACCAGGCTCGCGCCGCCGGCCACATCGCGCTCCCGCGCCGGGGCGACGACCTTGAGCAGCCCGAGCACGATGAGGACCGTCGGCCACCAGAGGCCGAGCGGCCCGACCTCGATCACGCCCTGCCGGTCGAGCAGCAGCAGCACACCCGCCGCCATCAGCAGCACCCCGATCGTAGCCTGCCGCAGCCCGTCGCTCCCCCCGCGCTTCGTCATCGCGATCCCCCCCTTTCCCGGGCCGGGTCGCCCCCGGCCACACGTGGGAATCTACGGACGATCCCGGCGCCGCTCGCGCGCTTTCCGGCGAACGGCGGCCGGGCGCCGGTGAACGGCGCCCGGGCCCGGCCGGCGGCGCCCGCGGGGCCGGGGATCAGCGGGCGCCGCCGGCCTCCGCGACGTAGGCCTCCACCTGCTCGCGCAGGCCCGGCAGCGCGACCGCGCCGTTCCGCAGCACCGCGTCGTGGAAGGCCCGGATGTCGAAGCGGTCGCCGAGGCGCTGCTGCGCCTGCGCGCGCAGCCGCAGGATCTCGAGCTGCCCGATCTTGTAGGCGAGCGCCTGGCCGGGCCAGGCGAGGTAGCGGTCCACCTCGTTCACGATGTTGTTCGGCGCCAGGATCGAGTTCTCGAGCATGTAGTCGATCGCCTGCTGGCGGCTCCAGCCCATCGCGTGGAGCCCGGTGTCCACGACCAGCCGGCACGAGCGCCAGGCGTCGTAGGAGAGCATGCCGATCCGATCCACGTCCGAGGAGTAGAGCCCCATCTCGTCGGCGAGCCGCTCGGTGTAGAGCGCCCAGCCCTCGACGAAGGCCGTGGTGCCCTGGTGTCTGCGGAACTCGGGGATGCCGGTCAGCTCCTGGGCGATCGCGATCTGCAGGTGGTGCCCGGGGATCGCCTCGTGGAACGCGAGCGCCTCGGCCTCGTAGCGGGGCCGGGTCTCGGGGCGGTAGGTGTTGATCATGTAGTGACCGGGGCGCGAGCCGTCCATCGTCGGCTGGCGGTAGTAGGCGATCGTCGAGTGGGGCGCCTCGTGCATCCCCATCACCTTCACCTCGCAGCGCGCCCGCGGCAGGATGCCGAACCACTTCGGCATCGCCGCGGTCGCCCGGGCGAGGGCCTCGACCGCCTTGGCCTCGACCTCGGCGGCGGTGCGGAAGTGCATCGCGGTGTCGCCGCGCAGCGTGCGCTGGATGGCGGCGACGTCGCCGGTGCCGAGCGCGCGCGCCCCGAGCGCGGCGAGGTCGGCGCGGAAGCGCGCCACCTGCTCGAGCCCGAGACGGTGGATCTCCTCCGCGCCGAGGTCGAGCGAGGTCTGGATGCGAATCTGCCGACGGTAGCAGTCGGGCCCGCCGGGGAGGAACGAGAGTCCGGCCTTCTCGGGCGGCCGCGCCGCGGGGAGCACCCGGTCGCGCAGGAAGTCCCGGTAGCGGACGAACGCCGGGCGGATCACCGTCTCCGCCGCCGCGGTGAGGTCGCGGCGGAAGGTGGCCGCGGTCCCCGCGGGCCAGTCCTTGCGCGCCTCGCCGGCGGGGCGGCAGAGGGCCCAGTCCGCGGCCGGGGAGACGAGCAGGGCGTCCAGCGACTCCAGCACCTTGCGCACGTGGTCGCGGGCCGCCACCCGCCCGGCGGCGAGGCCGCGCTCGAGGTTGGCGATGTGCTGGTCCATGAAGGGACCGATCGCCCGGCAGCGCAGCACGTAGTCGGCGGCGTGCTTCGGGGTCGCGATCGTCGTGATGTCGGGCAGGTTCATGAACCCGACCTGGGGCCCGTTCAGCGGGTCCACGGTCCAGTCCTCGGCATGGCAGTCGATCGCGGCGATCCCGTTCTCCAGCTCGACGAGGAGCGCCGTGCGCGTCACCCGGTCGGCGGGGGTCAGCCCCGCCTCGGCCACGCCGCGCACGCGGGCGAGCGCCGCCTCGAGCCGCGCCCGCTCGCGGGCGATGCCGGCGGGCGAGATGTCCTCGAGCTGCGCGTCGTAGCGGTGGTCGCCGATCGAGGTCGCGGTGGTGGGCCCGGCCTGGAGCGTGCCCTCCCAGTACTCGTCGCAGATCTGGGCGAGCAGCGGGGAGGGTCCGGAGGCGCCGGCGCGCCCCGGACCCATGCCGAGGACGGCGAGGACGACCAGACTTCGGGACGCGAGATGCCGGGCGGGGATCATCGGGAGACCTCCGGGTGGGGCGCGGCCGCGCCGCGCCGCGCGCGCGTGCGCACGAACGCGATCGAGCCGCCGAGGACGATGGCGGCGAACAGGAACCACTGGATGGCGTAGCCGAGATGGACCGAGGTGTCGTGCGGACGCGGCGCCGTCCGGCGCGGCAGGGCGGGCGAGCCCGGCTCCGGCAGGGCGCGCAGCACGTAGGGCGCGAGCGGATAGGGCAGCCGGCTCGCGATCGAGTCGGCGTCGAGCCCGCGCAGCGACCACAGCGCGACCCGGTCGCCCGCGAGCGGGCGGGGCGGCGGACCGCCGGCGCCGCGCGGCAGCGCCTCCGCCATCCCGAGCACCGTGCGTTCGCCGGCCTCGGGGTGGTCCTGGGGCCGCGCGGTCGCGGCGTCGGCGGCCGGCAGCCAGCCGCGGTCCACCAGGATCGCGGTGCCGCTCCCCGCCGGGAGCATCGGGGTCACCACCCCCACGCCCGGCTCGCCGTCGTGGAGCCGGCCCGAGAGCAGGAACTGGCGCGTCTCGTCGAAGCGGCCGGTCACCCGCAGCGGCCGGGCGAGCGCGCTCCCGGCAGGCGGCGGGTCCCCGGACACCGCGAGCGGCGGCCCCTCGCGCGCGGCGGCGAGCGCCGCGTTGAGCGCCTGCTTCTCGCGCAGCCGGCCGAGCTGCCAGAGACCGAGCCGGACGCACAGCCCGGCGCTGAGGAGCGCTCCGACGACCGCCAGCACCGCGAGCAGGCGCATCGGGCCGCTAGCCCCCGCGCCGATCCGCCGCCGCGGTCACGGCGCCGGCTTCGGGGCCGGCGGCGGCAGGTCGCGCGCCACCACGACCGAGTCGAACCCGCAGCTCTTGTGCGAGCTGTCGCAGAAGGGCTTGTTCTGCGACTGGCCGCAGCGGCACAGCGTGACGCGGGTGCGGCCGGCGAGCCCGAACACGCGTCCCTCCTGGTCCACGATCTCGAAGTCGCCTTCGACGCGCAGGGACGCGTTGTTGATGACCGTGATGCGGGTGCTCGGCATGGGGGTCTCCGTTGGGGTCGTCGGGTGGGCGGGGCGGACAATCTAGCAGGCGACGACGGGCGTGGCGAGGCGGGGCCGGGCGGGCCGGCGGCCGGACGCGGAGGCCCGGCGGCCGGCCGCCGCGAGCTAGGAACCGGCGGGCGCGGGCGGCGCGGTGATCCGGTAGACGACGCTCTCGCGGCCGTCCGGCTCGCGCCGGGTCCCCTCGCGCCGCGCGCCGAGCTTCTCGACCGCCCGCTGCGAGCGCAGGTTGCCGATCCCCACCACGAACACCACGCTGCGCACGGAGCGGAACGCGTGGGCCAGCATGAGACGCTTCATCTCGCCGTTCGTGACACCCCCCCAGTGGGCGCGGGCGAGGAAGGTCCAGCCGATCTCGACCTCGGAGCGCGCGGGATCGTGGGCGTGGAAGCGCGAGGAGCCGATGATCCGGCCACTCGCGCGCTCGATCGCGACCAGCGCCCCGCCCGAGGCGAGCGACTCCGCGAACAGCGCGCGGAACACCGTCTCCTGCCAGCGGTCGCGGGCCGGATGCTGCTCCCAGAGGAGCGGGTCGGACGCCACCGCGTAGAGCGCGTCGAAGTCGTCCGCCCGCAGCGGGCGCAACTCGATCCGCTCCCCGCGCAGGACCGGCTGGGGGTCGAACGCCGTGCGACCCGGGACGGGCCCGGGCGCCGGCGTCACCCGCCCCCCGACGCCGGACCCTTCGCGGCGGCGGCCGGGGGAGCGGATGGCGCGGCGCCCGGCTCGCCCGCGTAGAGCGCCGTGCTCAGGTACTTGATCCCCGAGTCCACGGCCAGGGTGACGACCGTCGCCCCGGCCCCGAGGCGCTCCGCGAGCCGCAGGGCGACCGCGACGTTCCCCCCGGTCGAGGTGCCGGCGAAGATCCCCTCCTCGCGGGCCAGCCGGCGGGCGGTCGTCATCGCCTCGCCGGTGGTCACGGTCTGGATCTCGTCCGCCAGCGTTGCGCTCCACAGCGGCACCACGAACCCGGCGCCGGTGCCCTCGATGCGATGGGCGCCGCCCGGCCGCCCCGACAGCACCGCCGACTCCTCCGGCTCCACGGCGACGATGCGCGCCGCCCGGGCGCGGGCGCGCAGGCGGGTGGCGATCCCGCGCAGCGAGCCCGCCGTCCCCACGCTCTGCACGAATACGTCCACCTTGCCCTCCGTCTCTTCGAGGATCTCGTCGCCCATCCGCTCGTAGGCCGGGAGCACGTCGGTGTTGTTGAGCTGGTCGGTCCAGAAGCTGCCCGGCTCGGCCGCGAGCCGGCGCGCGGCCTCGATCATCGCCAGCGTGAGCGCCTTCGTCATCGCCCCGGCCTCGCTCGGGACCAGCGTGAGCCGCGCCCCGAGCGCTTCCATGTGGTCGCGCTTCTCGCGGCTGAACGCGTCCGAGGTCACGATCCGCAGCGGGATCCCCTTCGCCGCGCACACGAACGCCAGCGACACCCCGGTGCTGCCGCCCGTGTACTCGACCACCGAACCGCCCGGCCGCAGCCGTCCGTCCGCCTCGGCCGCCTCGACCATGGCGAGCGCCATGCGGTCCTTCATGCTCCCGGTCGGGTTCTCGGACTCCAGCTTGAGCAGGACCCGGGCGCTCCCCGCCGGGACCAGCCGGCGCAGGGCGACCGTGCGGGTGCCGCCGATGGCGTCGAGGATGGTCACGACGGTATCCCCCGTCCGCGCTTCGCCCTGCGGGCGGCCGCCGGGCGGAGGCCGGGCGGCGATCTCCACTCCGGCGGCCCGCGGAACGCGGGGCGTGCCGCCGCGGCCGGACGGCTGCAACCCCCCCGGCCGGCCGCGCGTAGGAAGCGATACGGGAAGGTGACCGGGGCGGACCGGTACGGTCCGTCGACATCTGCCCCGTCCGCGGTCCGGCCCGCGGGGTTGTATCGGGCGTTGCGCCCGGGCCCACTCGAGCCCGGGCGCGCCGGACTCTTTAGCGAGGAGGGGACGACGGTGGTCGAGCTTCTGGTCCTGGGGGCGCTGGCGTTCGCGGCGGTGGTGTTCTTCACCGTGCTGGCCTCGGTGTTCGGCCTGGTCCTGTGGCTGGTGTTCCTGCCGTTCCGCATCGTCGGCTGGCTGCTGCACGGCATCGGCCTGCTGCTCGCCCTGCCGTTCCTCGCCGTCTTCGGCGTGGTCGCGTTCGTCGTCGCCGGCGCCGGGTTCCTGATGTTCCTGCTCCCCTTCCTGCCCATCGCGCTGATCGCCCTCGGCGCCGTGTGGCTGGTGCGCCGCAACCGGCGCTCGGCGGCGACCGTCACGTCCTAGGCTCCCTCCCCCTCGGGCGCTCCGTGGCGGCCGGCACGGTCAGACGTGCTGGTCCACCAGGATGGGGTTCCCGTCCGGGTCCTCGACCATGAAGCTCGCCGGCCCGGTGGTGCTCTCGTCGGCCTCGGTCGTCAGCTTCACCCCCTGGGCCTTGAGCCGCCGTTGCAGCTCGCGCACGTCCGTGAAGGACGCGAGCGTCTGCGCGTCGCTGTCCCAGCCGGGATTGAAGGTGAGGATGTTCCTCGGGAACATCCCCTGGAAGAGCCCGATGACGTGGGTGCCGTTCTTGAGGATCTGCCAGCCATGGGCCGGGTTCCCGGCGAAGGGCTGGAAGCCGAGCTTGCCGTAGAACTCCCGCGAGGCGGCGAGGTCCTTGACGGCGAGGCTGACCGAGAAGTTGCCGAGCTCCATGTCGCGCTCCTTTCGTGCGGTGCGGCATCCGCGCGCCGGGGTGGCGGCGGAGGGTCATCCGTCGCGGCGGGCGCCTCCCGGCGCCGGCGCCGCCCCGGCGCTCCACGGCACCCTCCCACCCGGGCGCGACGGTACCACGCGCCGCCGGCGCTGCCGCGCAGGACGGCCTCATGGGCGCCCTCGCTCGGGCGTGGCGGTGGAGGACCCGCCTCCCGGACCGCGTCGCCGCCCAGGGTCGCCGCCCCGTCCGGGACCCCGGGGGCGCGGCGGCACGCGGCCGGCCGCCTTGCGCGCACGGGGCATGTTCCCCCATCTTGGGTACCCGCTCCGCCGCCCGGCGGCCGGCCCCCACCCCCATC
>CAZKQE010000103.1:0-8823 GCA_964554725.1 uncultured bacterium | reverse complement strand
TGGAGTCCGCCGCGCCCGGCCCGGCGCCGCCCGGCCGGCAGCCGCGCCGCAGGGAGAGCAGCGCCTGCGGACCGGTCTCCCGCCGCCGTCGCCGCTCGAGGCGCGCGCGATCGCCCCGGCCGCGCGCGGGGCCATCGCGCAGATGCTCGCGCGACAGCCATGGGACGCGCTCCGCCCCGCGCTGGCGGTGGGCGGTGTCGAGGTCGAGCGCGCGCTCGAACGGCTGCGCGAGTACGCGCAGCTCCTGCTCGAGTGGAACCGCGGGGTCTCGAACATCATGTCGAAGCACGACGAGGACCGCGTGGTCGAGCGACACTTGCTCGAATCCATCGCCCCGGCGCGCTGGCTCGCCGGGAGCGGCGCCGGGCGCTGGGTGGACTTCGGCTCCGGCGCCGGGCTGCCGGCGATCCCGCTCGCGCTCGTCGGCGTCGGCCCCCGCTGGACGCTGGTGGAGTCCCGACGAACGAAGACTTTGTTCGTCCGCAAAACGATACAGACAATGCAGTTAGACGGTTTTGAAGTGATCAACGACCGGCTCGAGAACGTGGTGGCCGAAGGGGCCCGACGGGAAGCGTTCGACGGCTTCACGTCGCGCGCGACCATGCGCGTCGGCCCGACGCTGGCGATGGCCTCGGCCCTGGTCGCCCCCGGCGGCAGCGCCTTCCTCTGGAAGGGAAGCGGTCACGAGGAGGAGATGGAGCAGGACCCCTCCTGGCGCTCCAGCTGGGAGCGGTCCGAGACCCGACCGGTCGGATCGGGCCCCAACGTCGTCGTGAGATTCCTCCGTAAGTAGCACTCCTCGCCTCCTCGGACACGGGATGTTCCACGTGGAACTTCCTGCTTGTCCCGCCTCACGCGCATTGATAGTGTGCGCCGCCGGAACACGTTGGTCGGCTTCTCCTCGAATCGGTGGGCACGAAGTCCGCCCCCACGCGCAAGGGAATGGGACGCGTCATCGCAATCGCCAGCCAGAAGGGTGGCGTCGGCAAGACCACGACCGCGATCAATCTGGGCGCCAGCCTCGCACAACAGGGCCGGCGTGTGCTGCTGCTCGACATCGACCCGCAGGGGAACGCCACCAGCGGCCTCGGTGTCAACGGCAACGATCAGCGCATCACCATCTACGAGGCCCTGATCGGGCAGTCGGAACTGGCGGATGGGGTGATGCCCACGGCCCTCGCGAACCTCGACCTGGTCCCTGCCGGGCAACGGCTCTCGGGGGCCGAGGTGGAGCTGGTGGGCCTGATGGCACGCGAGGGGCGGCTCAAGGCCTGTCTCGCGCCTCTGCGAGACCAGTACGACTTCGTCCTGATCGACGGTCCCCCCTCGCTCGGGCTGCTCACGGTCAACGCCCTCACCGCCTCCGACTCGGTGCTGATCCCGCTCCAGTGCGAGTACCTGGCGCTCGAGGGTCTCACCCAGCTCATCGGGGCCATCCGGCTGGTCCAGGACCACCTCAACCCGGCGCTGCGCATCGAGGGAGTGCTCCTGACCATGTACGACGCCCGCCTCAACCTCTCGCAGCAGGTCGCTGAAGAGGCCAGAAAGTTCTTTGCTGAAAGGGTTTACAAGACAGTCATCCCACGGAACGTGCGGCTGAGCGAGGCGCCATCGTTCGGGAAGCCCATCGTCCTGTACGATCCCCACAGCACCGGCGCGGAGAGCTACCGGGAACTGGCGAAGGAGGTCCTGGAACATGCATAGGAAGGCTCTGGGAAGAGGACTCGAGGCTCTGATCCCGGCCGCCGCCCCGGCGGCGGTGGAGGAGCGCGGCGGCGCCCCGCGACAGCTCCCGATCGGCGAGATCGGCCCCAACCCGTTCCAGCCCCGCACGCGGTTCGACGACGAGGCGCTCCAGGAGCTCTCGGCCTCGATCCGGGTCTCGGGGGTGCTCCAGCCGGTGCTGGTGCGGCGCTTCGGCGACGGCTACCAGCTCATCGCCGGCGAGCGCCGGCTGCGAGCCGCCCAGCTCGCCGGCCTGGCCCAGATCCCGGCCATCCTGCGCGAGGTGAGCGACCGCGAGATGATGGAGATGGCCCTGATCGAGAACATCCAGCGCGAGGACCTCAACCCCATCGACGAAGCGAAGGCGTTCCAGGCCCTGGTCGGCACGGTCGGGCTGACGCACGAGCAGCTCTCCGAGCGGGTCGGGAAGCAGCGGAGCACGATCACCAACGCCCTCCGTCTTCTCGCCCTCCCGGTCGAGGTCCAGGCGATGGTTTCACGTGGAACCTTGAGCGCGGGCCACGCGCGCGCCCTGCTCGGGCTCGACTCCGCCGGCGATCAGCTGGCGGCGGCCCGCTACATCCAGTCCAAGGGGTTCTCCGTCCGGCGCACCGAGGCATTCGTGACCAAGCGCCTCAGACGAGGCCATAAACGAACTGTTACCAAACAGATACGAGGTTTTGGAGAGTGGGAGACGAAGCTGCAGCAGCGGTTCGCCACCCGCGTGGTCATCAAGTCGGCGAAGAAGGGCGGGACCGTCGAGTTCGAATACTATGGCGACCAGGACCTCGAACGGCTGCTCGAAGCGTGGGGCGTGATCCACTCATGACGTCCCGGCGATCGGAACGCAGCACGTGCTCCGGGGTCGATGACGCTTCGCGTCGCGACCCCCAGAACGCCCGGATCCGTCCCCTGCGCCGCCGCCCGGCGCGGGGGGAGGGTCCGGCGCCAGGGAGGGTGACCCGATGATCAAGTTCCGACCGCGACCCGCGGCGCCCGAGGCGCCCGCGCCGGCCATGACGGTGCTCGGCGTGGGCGCCAACTTCCGCGGCACGCTGATGGTGACCGGCGTGCTGCGCATCGACGGCGAGTTCGAGGGCGACATCCTCAACTGCGAGACGCTCGAGATCGGCGAGCACGGCGTCATGCGCTCCGACGTCGAGGTGAAGGACGCGCTCGTGCAGGGACGCGTGTTCGGCAACATCCGCGCGCTGGGCCGCCTCGAGATGCGGGCCGGCGCCCGCGTCGAGGGCGACGTCACCGCGATGAGCGTGGTGATCGAGCCGGGCGCGTTCTACTCGGGCCGCTGCACGATGATCGAGCACGGCACCGAGGGTCTCGACCTCGACCCGGAGCGCGTGCCCGCGCGCGAGCACGCGCGTGGCTGAATGGTTCCGCTGAGGCGGCCGGCGTTCACCACCGCGCTCCTGGCCGGCGGGCTCGTGCTCGCCGCGGGCCCGGCGACGGGCGGGGACGAGGCGCGCGTCCCGCCCGCGGCCACCATCCGCTGGCCGGCCGGGACGGCGGTGCTGTCGTTCGAGAACCTCGAAGGGCTGATCCTCCTCCCGGCGACCCTGCGCGGTCGCGCCGGCGCCGACACCACCGGCCCGCTCGCGCTCGACACCGGCGCCGGCCACCTGGCCCTCGACCTCGGGCTCTCGCGGGCGCTCGGCCTCGCCGACACCTCGGGACCGCCGGCGCCCGAGACGGTCGGGCTCGCGCGCGAACCGCTCCCGCGGCTGACGCTGGGTGGCTGGTCGCTCGAGCGCGTGGAGCCGGTGCTGACGGTGGACGGCGCGGTCGTGCGGCGGGTCAGCGACCGCCCCGTCCTGGGGCTGCTCGGGCACGGGCCGCTCGCGGACCGCGCGGTGTGGATCGACTACCGCGGGCGCTCGCTCGCCCTGGTCCCCGGCAGCGCGATCGACGCCGAGGCGCCGGCCGGGGGCGCCGACGCGGACACCGACCCGACCGCCGCGCGGGCCGCGCGGCGCGACGCGCTCGAGCGATCGCGCGCGCTGCTGGCTCCCGGCCTATCGCCCGCGGCGGTCGCCGTCCACTTCCGGCTGCTCGGCGACGGCAAGATCCTCGTGCGCGGCGCCGTCAGCGACCCGCATCCGCCCGACTGGAGCCGGCGCCTCAACCTGATCGTGGACACCGGGGCCACGAAGTGCGTGCTGTTCGAGGACGCGATCGAGGGGCTCGTGCGCCACGCGGGCCGCTGGCCGAGCCTGCGCGGCCTCGCGGCGCCGACGCTGATCGGCAGCGTGCCGGCGCGGATCAGCCGCGTGCCGGGGATCGAGCTGGAGGGCGCGCGCGGACGTCTGCGCGAGCCCGAGGTGGACGTCGGCATCCTGCGCAGCGACCTGTCGCGGGTGCTCGCGCGCGCCACGGACGAGACGATCCACGGCCTGATCGGCTACTCGTTCCTGCGGCGGTTCCGCGTCGCGGTGGACTATCCGAACCAGGTGCTGTGGCTGGACCCGATCCCCGGCTGGCGCGACGACCGTCCGCTCGAGTACTGCCACGTCGGCCTGCAGGTCGAGCGCCGGGCGGGCGAGGTGGTGGTGACCGGAGTGGTCGAGGACTCGCCGGCGGCGCGGGCGGGCGTGGCTCCCGGCGACCGGGTGGTGTCGCTCGACGGCGCGGTCTCCGACTCGCTCGACCTGTCCGAGCTGATCCGGCGCATGGAAGGGGAACCGGGCCGGCCCCTCACGCTGGTCCTGCGAAGGGACGCGGTTGACCGCACCCTCCGACTCGTCCGCCGCCGCCTCCTCTAGCCGCGACCGGGCCCGCGGCCGGGCGCTGGTGTTCGCGGCCACCCTCTTCTGGGGCACCTCGGCGACCCTGGCGCGGTTCGTGTTCCGCGACCGCGCGGTGCCGCCGTTCACCGCGGTCGAGCTCCGACTCGTGATCGCCGTGACGCTGCTCGGCCTGTGGCTCGCCCTGCGCCGGCCGGCGGCGCTGCGCGTGCGCCGCGAGGACTGGGGATACTTCGTCGTGCTCGGCCTCGCCGGGGTGGCGGCGGTGCAGGGGACCTACTACTACGCGATCGCCACGCTCGGCGTGGGTCTGGCGATCCTGCTCCAGTACGTGGCGCCGGCGCTCATCGTCGGGTTCGAGATGGTGCGTGGCGCCCGCGTGAGGCCGGCGGTGGCGGTCGCCGTGGTGGCGGCGTTCGCGGGCACCGCGCTGCTGGTGGGCGGGCTGGGCGCGCAGGCGGGGGAGATCCCGCTCCGCCACTGGCTCGCCGGCGCCGGAGCCGCGCTCGCGTTCGCCTTCTACATCCTGTACTCGAAGCGCGGCCTCGCCCGCTACCCGCCGGAGACGGTGCTCTTCTACACCTTCCTGGTCGCGGCCGCTTTCTGGACCGCGGTCACCCCGCCGGGGCGCATCCTCGCCGCGGGCTACGACGCCGGCCTGTGGGGGATGTTCCTCGCGCTCGGCGTGTTCTCGACCCTGGTCCCCTTCGTCTGCTTCTACGCCGGACTGCGCCGCCTGCCCGCCAGCCAGGCGGGGGTCGTCGCCACCCTCGAGCCGGTCGTGGCCGTGTTGTCGGCGGCGTTGTTCCTCGGCGAGGGGCTGCGCCCGGTCCAGTGGCTGGGGGCCGCGCTGGTGCTCGGTGCGGCGATGCTCGCCGGGATCGAGGAGCCGGCGGCGGTCGAGGCGCAGGTCGAGCGGGGTTGAGCGGGGCGCCGGATGTCGTCAGGCGATCTCCGGGCGGTCGGCGCCCGCGCTCGCTCCCTCCCCGCTCAGCTCGCCTCGGCCAGCTCGTCGTGCGAGGCGTGCAGCGCGCGCAGCCGCGCCCGCACCCGCTCCAGCCGCGCCGGGCTCACGGTCTCGACCGCGTAGCGCTCGTCCCACATCAGGTTGCCGCCGAGCCACACCCGCAGCTCGGGGAAGCGCGTCATGAGCGCCATGCCGGTCTTCCCCTTCAGCTCGCGCACCGCGCTGGCGACGCTCTGCGCGGGTCGCAGCCCGATCAGCACGTGCACGTGGTCCTGTGCCGCCGTGGCCTCGAGCAGGGAGAAGCCGCGCTCCTCGCACAGGGCGGCGACCATCTCGCCCAGCAGCGCATGATGGCGATCCTTGAGCACCGGACGGCGGCCGCGCGTGCTCCAGGTGACGAGGAAGTGCAGCTGACTGCGGCACAGCGGCTCCCACCGGCCGAGCAGCGCCGCGCTCACGTGGGGGGCCAGTTCGCGTTCCACGATCGTTCCTCCTGCGGGGATGGCTGAACAAATGTGCACCTTGGACCGCTGAAAAACGGGAGACGGATCTCCCGGGGTGAAACGGTGATGACGATGTCCCGGCGAGCGGCTAGCGACCGACCGTCCGGATCACTCCGCGCACCGTGCCGAGGATGCGGAACTCCGACTCCTCGGCGACCACGATCGGTTCGTACTTCGCGTTGGCCGGCACCAGTTCGACCGAGTCCGCGCGCGGCCGGTAGTACTTGACGGTCGCCTCGTCGCCCACCAGCGCGACGACGATCTCCCCCGCGCGCGCGTCCTCCTGGTGGCGCACGACCACGTAGTCGCCGGGCAGGATGCCGGCGTCCACCATGCTGTCGCCGCGCACGCGGAGCGCGAACAGGCCCCGGGGGTCCCCGAACAGCGCGTTCGGTTCGAGGGCACCCTCGTGGTTCTCCTCCGCGAGGATCGGCTGGCCGGCGGCGACCCGGCCCAGGATGGGGATCCCGGTCGCGGGGGCCGGCGCGGTCGGCCCGATGCCGCGCGAGATGCGACCGCTCCGCTTCAGCTGGCCGTCCTTCTCGAGCATCTTGAGGTAGTAGCGCACCCCGTTGGTGGACGAGATGTCGAACGCCTCGCCGATCTCGCGGATGGTCGGCGGGAATCCGTTCTCACGCGTGAAGCCCTGGATGAAGGCGAGGATCTGTCCTGCCCGTTCGTTCGACATGGAACCCGTCCTCCGTGGATGGTCCGGTCTCGGACCTGGCACTTCCGCAGCATAGTGCACACGCGTGCAGTTCGTCAAGGGTCCTCTGGATGGCGGTCGACACTTCGTCCATGACATGTTGGGGCAACGGGTTACGTGTGTCGTCCGGCTGGAGCGCCGGCGTACCCCGGCCGGCTCGTGGGGGCACGCCTGCCAGCGCCGGGCCGCTGGCGATCGTCGACCACGCCGGGGTCGGCCCGTG
The DNA here is from genome assembly GCA_964554725.1 of uncultured bacterium. Classification (GTDB taxonomy): domain Bacteria; phylum Eisenbacteria; class RBG-16-71-46; order RBG-16-71-46; family RBG-16-71-46; genus WS-11. Next base: position 1,940 of record CAZKQE010000103.1, on the reverse strand, counting down.
CACGGCGATGTCGTCATGCCCAGCGCCGCCGGTGGCGCTGCGTTCCGTCGTCGCCGTGACGTCGCGGTGGCCACGCCGGCGACGGTGCGCGACGCGCGCGACGGAGCCGGCCGGCCCGCACCCACGCGGACCGGCGCTGCGCCCCAATCACTTCGCGGGACGCGCGCCGACCGCCGCGCGATGGTCCGCCGTTTGCGATGACCCCTCACCGAGATCGAAAGATCTCGACCACGACAGGCAAGGGGCGGCAGGCCGGGTGGGTGGAGGTTGATCGCAATCGGGGGCCGATCGGCTGAAGCGCACCTACCTCCGCCGCCTTGTCGGTCGGGGACCGGTCCGGAGTCCGGGACCGCGGAAGGGACGACCGGCGCGGGCCGTGTCGGAGTCCCTCGGCGGGCGGGACGTCGCGGGCGCTCGACGAATCGGAGCGTGGTCTGCCCGCGGGCGCGGGCTACCAGAGCCGCGACTGGATCCGGAACGTGCGGCCCGGCTGCGGCAGCCCGGCCTGATCGTAGATCGGAAGGTCGCCGAGATTCTCGACCGCGAGCGCGACGTCGAGCTGCCGCCACGGTCCGGCGGCGATCGCGAACGCGCGTGTGATCCGCGCGCCGACCGAGAGGCTGCGCGCCAGGGTCGCGAACGCGGCGCGGTCGATGTCGATGTAGCGCTGCCGGCCGACGCCGCGCAGCTCGACGCCGAGCCGTGCCCGCCCGGGAAGCGGGGACTCCGCCCACAGCGCGCCCTGCACGGTCGGCTCGTACTCGCTCTCGAGCGCGCCCCCCTGCCCGTCGCGCGCGCGCACGCGCTGCAGCGTGCCGCTGCCGCCCACGTCGAATGCGCCGATCCCGGCGGCGGCGACCACCTCGAGCCCGCGCGCCTCGGTGCGGCCGAGATTGACCCGCTGGAACCGGTTCCCGGCCGGGGTGGCGACCGCGACGCGGGTGATCGCCCCGTCCAGCCGCTGGTGGAACCCGACCAGCTGGGCCTCGCCGCGCGGGTGGCGCAGCGTCACGCCGGCCTCCGCCACCCGCTGGGTCTCGGCGCGCAGGGCGGGGTTCTCGAGGAACCTTCCCAGCGCCCCGGAGTAGAGCTCGCGCAATGCCGGGAAGCGCGCCCGGCGACCCGCCGAGGCGTGCGCGACCAGCCGTCCCTGCGCCAGCACCGCGGACGCCCCGGCACGCGCGGCCCAGTCGCGCAGCCGCCCGAGCGGCGGCTTGTCGGCGGACTCGGGAGTGTCCGCCCCGTCCGCGGCGCCGCCCGCGCTCACCCGCACCGGCAGCGCGAGCGGCAGCCGCCAGTCGGTCTCGGCGGCGAGGCTCCACAGCCGCTGCCGGTAGCGCGCCTGCGGGCCGCCGTCGATCGCCTCGCGGTGGGCCACGTCGGCGAAGGTCCCGGCGAGCCGCAGGTCGCCCCGGTCGCCCAGCGTGTGGTCGCCCAGCAGGCGCGCGGTCAGCGTGCGATCGTCGTCGCGCTCGTCCCCGCTCACGGTGCGGAAGTCGAGCCCGTCGTAGCGGTCGATCTCGGTGCGTCCGAGGTCGGCGCCGAGGCTCGCCTCGAGGTCGCCGCGCCCCCAGGGGGTCGCCCGCATCCCGGTCCCGGCGGCCAGCGCGGCGAGGCCGCGCGCCTGGTAGGGATAGCGCCACAGGCGCGGCGAGGCGGTGTGCGCCTCCGGGGCGACCCCGCGCTCGATCCGGTAGCCGGCGCCGGTGAGCGAGCCCCAGCCGCCGCCCGTGCCCACCCGGCGCAACGAGACGAACCCGTCGAACGCCTCGGCGTCGGTGTTGAGACGGCGGTCGCCGTCCGCGGTGAGTCGCGCCACGGCCGGCGGGTCGCCGCGCGCGAGGCCGCGCGGGAGCAGGAACCCGTCGCTGCCCCGGTAGCCGCCGCCCGCGCGCAGCAGCCAGTGACCGCGGTCGCCCGCGCGCAGCGCGCCGGCGGTG